>JBATYN010000320.1:0-12133 GCA_049674125.1 Pseudolabrys sp.
GCCATCGGTGCTACGCGGCTGGCGGTTGAGTGGCGTCGTCGCGCAGTGCCCGTCGCAGGATTTTTCCAACAGTTGTCTTCGGCAGCTCGTCGCGAAATTCAATCTGCTTCGGGACTTTGTAGCTGGCGAGCCGACTCACGAGAAATGCACGCAACTCGGCTGCTGTGACGTCTGGTTTTTTCTTGACCACATACAACTTGCCAGCTTCGCCGGAATGCTCGTCCGCAATTCCGACCAGCGCACATTCCAACAGGCCGCCGTGACTCATAGCGACCTCTTCAACCTCATTGGGAAATACCTTGAAGCCCGATACCGTGATCATATCCTTCTTGCGGTCGACGATGCGTACGCGGCCTTGGTCATCCATCACGCCAATATCTCCGGTGCGGAAAAAGCCGTCTGCTGTCATTGCTTTGGACGTTTCTTCCGGGCGTCGCCAATAGCCAGCCATGATCTGAGGGCCACGCGCACAAATTTCACCCTGTTCGCCGGTGAGTAGTTCATGGTCATTGTCGTCGCGGATTGAAATTTCCGTCGAAGGCAGTGGCAATCCAATGGTGCCGGTCCACTCCGTGATGTCGCCGCGATTGCACGTCAAAACTGGCGAAGTTTCCGAGAGGCCATAGCCTTCGACGATCGGTTTACCTGTCGCCTTTATCCAGGCGTCGGCGACGGATTTTTGCACGGCCATGCCGCCGCCGATTGCGCATTTGAGCATGCTCCAGTCGATTTTGCCGAAATCCGGACTATGCAGGAGCGCGTTGTAAAGTGTGTTCACCGCCGGAAACAAGTTTACCTGGTAGTGGCTGAGTTCGTTGATGAGACCGCGAATATCGCGTGGATTCGGAATCAGAAGACAGGTTCCACCGATGCGCACACCGAGGAGAAAACACGCTGTCAGTGCGAAGATATGGTAGAACGGAAGTGCGGTGACGATGATGAGATTATCGATCTTTGGCGGGAGGTCGACCATCGGCCGATGCCATGCCTCTACCTGCAACATGTTGGCGACCAGGTTTCGATGCAGGAGCATTGCGCCTTTTGCAACGCCGGTCGTTCCGCCGGTATATTGCAGGAACGCGAGATCATCAGGGCTTACCGCGATTGGCGTAAATGTCGAGCCGCGGCCGGAGGCAAGCGCGTCATTGAACATCGTTGCCGCGGGAATCGCGTAGGCGGGCACCATCTTCTTGATATGGCGCACAACAGCGTTGACCAGGGCGCCTTTCACGCGGCCAAGCATGTCGCCGAGGCTCGCGACCAGGACGTGTTTGACTGGTGTTCTTGGCAGGGCCTGTTGGAGAACAGCCGCGAAGTTCTCGAGCACGATGATGGTTTCGACGCCCGCGTCGGAGAGCTGAAATTCCAGCTCGCGTGGCTTATAGAGTGGATTGACGTTCACCACCGTGCAGCCGGCGCGCAGGATCCCTGCGATGGCTACTGGATATTGCGGTACATTCGGCATCATGATGGCGACGCGATCGCCGCGCTTTAGTCCGCGGCTTTGCAGCCATGAAGCGAGCGCGCGCGATGCTTCGTCGAGCTCTGCATAGGTCACCGATTTGCCCATGCAGATGCAAGCTTCGCGGGTTGCATAAGCCCTGAAGCCTTCTTCGAACATCGCGACCAGCGATGGATAACGCGACGGATCAATATCGCCGGGGACGCCCGGCGGATAATGCCGAAGCCAGAGCCGTTCCATAACGTTTCCCCACACCGGCTTTTTCGTTTGCATAGCCGACGCTCGGTCACCGTTAGCATGATTTTAGCCCGCTACGCACGCAAGGCCGATAAGGGCGCCGGAAATCGCTAACGGCCGCCGAATGGAATGAGCGGATTGTCGACGAAGGCAGCGCGATCAGGGCGGTCGGGTGCGGCAACGCCAAGAAAGGCCTCGAATAGCTCGCGCACGGTGCATACAGGCAGATCGCGGGTAATGAATACCAGGCGGGTCCGGTGGTCGTCATCGGGCCACCGATCGAGCCGAGCGGTCGGATGAAAAACATGCTGTACGCCATGAACAACAACCGGTGTTTCAGGCATTTCGGCAAGCCTCACGATGCCCTTGACGCGCAGAAGCTTGGCGCCGTGAGTTGCTGTGAGCAATTCCAGGAACATTTCCAGGGTGCCGGCTGGTATGGCTTCATCGGTTGCGAGTACGAAAGAGCCGATATGTTCATCGTGCCGGTTTACGTCGTGATGGTGATGGTGTGCGTGAGCGTCGGCGTAAGCTTCTGCGGCGAGCCACTTTTTGACGTCGGGGATCTTTTTATTTGGATCGTAAAGGCCGCTGCCGAGGATCCTATCAGGTACAGCCTCGCCCTTGGCGGCATCTAGAATCGGCGCAGCCGGATTGAGGGCCCGCAGGCGCGCAAATATACGCTCGTGTTGCGAGGCGTTCGCGAGGTCGGTTTTGCTCAGAACGATGCGATCGGCGACCGCGGCCTGTTTTACCGCTTCGGCATGGGCGTCGAGTGTTGCCTCGCCATGCACCGTATCGACCACAGTGATCACGCCGTCGAGCCGATAGCGCAGCAAAAGATAGGGGTGCGACATGGCGGTGTGCAGCACGGGCGCGGGATCGGCGAGCCCGGTGGTTTCCAGGAGCACACGGCGAAACGTGCAACGCCGGTTGTCGAGATCGCGGAGGAGTGTCTCCAGCGCGTCGACGAGATCGCCGCGCATGGTGCAACACAGACACCCGGATTGCAGGAGGACCATGTTGTCGCTGACATATTCGACCAGCAAGTGATCGAGCGATACGTCGCCGAATTCGTTGATAATCACTGCCGTCTCAGCGAGCGCGGGGTCCTTCAGAAGTCGATTGAGCAACGTGGTTTTGCCGGCGCCCAAGAAACCGGTGAGCACGGTCAGCGGTATGGGCGTCGGCGGCTGGCGCCGTCCGGCGCTTAGGCCGGGTTCGCTCATTGATTGACCGAAGTGACTTTCGGCTTGGCTTGCTTTGCCGGCTTGGCGGTCTTGGTTGGTTTGGCTGGTTTGGCCGCGTCTTCGGGCTTGGCCGGCTTTTCAGCGCCGTCGGTCTTAGCGACGACTTTCTTTTTCTTCTTTGGCGAAGCGCTCGCGGTCTGCGCAACTGCGTCGGGATGGTCGGCCGGCCCCGTGAACACAACGATCGGCGGCGTCGTTTCGACGGCGGGACCGAGCACGAATTTGCCGTTCGCGGGCTTCAAGCTGGAAAGCATGAACGCCTGTTGCCCGTTGGTCGATTCACCGGTGGAGGTCGCTGCTGCGGCCGCGTCTTCCGGCTCCTCCTCGTTCTCTTCCGACGGCGGCTTGCGCCGGTGCCCACCACACATTTCTTCGCGCAGGTTCGGGGGCTGTGCCTCGATCGGTGCCAAAGCATCGACGGTGCCGAGCGAAGGCGTGAGCCAGGACAACCCGCCACTATTGAATCCGCGCTCGAGCAGTTGAGCTGCTTTTTGCGCGCGCACGGCGCCCGACCAGGCGCCCAGCACAACCGCGATCAGCCGACGGCCATTCCGCGTGGCAGACGCAACAACGTTGTAGCCGGAGGCGCAAATGAACCCGGTCTTCATGCCGTCGGCGCCGGGATAGCGATCAATCAGTGAATTGTAGTTACGCATGACGCGATTGCCATAACGGATCGACGAGATGTGCCAATAGCTGTCGTATTCGGGGAACTCGCGGATGAGTGCGCGCGCCAGAATCGCGAGGTCGCGCGCCGAGGTGACGTGGTTTTCCGCCGGCAGCCCGTTGGGATTGACAAAGTTGCTCTGCGTCATGCTAAGCCGCCGGGCGTTGGCGTTCATCAGGTCGGCAAACCCTTCGATTGAACCTCCAACGCCTTCAGCGATCGTCACCGCCATGTCGTTTGCGGATTTGACCATCAGCATCTTCAGCGCGTTGTCGACGGTGACGGTGGTGCCGACATTGAACCCCATTTTTGTCGGCTGCTGTGCTGCAGCATTGCGCGAAACGGTGAGCAGGGTATTAAACGAGATGCGTCCTTCTTTGATTGCGCGCAGCGTCGTGTAGGCCGTCATCAACTTCGTGACTGAGGCTGGGTACCACGGATACGTCGCGTTCTCCGCGTGCAGGACTTTGCCGGTCGAGGCCTCGATCAGCAGCTGTGCTTCCGCGCGTGCGCGGTCTGCGCCGGAAAATGCGAGCGCTCCTACGGCGAGGCCGAGGATTACGACGTGAGAGCAGCGGCTTGAAATAACTGTCATTGTTCGCGGTTCACGATCCCAAGGCGTGGAAACGAGGAAGTTCCATCGGTGGTCGCGCTAGGCTATCTAAGCTTTGAATGGTAGGCAAAGCCGGTGAACTGCAGCTGAACATTATGGTGACGAATAGCTCATCGCCGAGGAAAGCGACCAAAATTCGGCAAAGGAGGCCTTGATGACCGCCTGTATTGTCGGGTGGGCCCATAGTCCCTTCGGAAAATTGAGCGACGAGACCGTCGAAAGCCTGATCGTCCAGGTGGCCGGTGCCGCGCTTGCCGACGCTGGAATTGGTCCAAAGGACGTCGACGAAATTGTCCTGGGGCACTTTAATGCGGGTTTTTCAGCCCAGGATTTTACCGCCTCGCTGGTATTGCAGGCTTCGCCCGATCTGCGGTTCAAGCGGGCGACGCGCGTAGAAAATGCCTGCGCGACAGGCTCGGCGGCGGTTCATCAGGGAATCAAGGTAATCGATGCGAGGGCTGCGCGCGTCGTCCTCGTCGTTGGCGCTGAGCAGATGACGACCACGCCGGCGGCGGAGATCGGGCGCAGCCTGCTGAAAGCCTCCTATGTCCGCGAGGAAGCCGATATCGATGGCGGCTTCGCCGGCATTTTCGGAAAAATCGCCGGGCTCTATTTCCAGAGATGGGGCGACCAGTCCGACGCGCTCGCCATGATTGCCGCCAAGAATCATAAGAACGGGGTCGGCAATCCCTATGCGCAGATGCGCAAGGATCTGGGCTACGATTTTTGCCGCACCGCAAGCGAGAAAAATCCGTTTGTCGCCGGGCCGCTTAAGCGGACCGATTGCTCGCTGGTTTCGGATGGCGCCGCCGCAGTCGTGCTCGCAGATGTCGACACTGCGCTCAGACTGAAGAAGGCGATCGCTTTCCGTGCAGCCGAACACGTGCAGGATTTCTTGCCAATGTCGAAGCGGGACATTCTGAAATTCGAGGGCTGCGCTCACGCCTGGAAACAAGCGCTCGCAAAGGCGGGGCTCACACTTGGTGATTTATCATTTGTCGAAACGCACGACTGCTTCACCATTGCGGAGTTGATTGAATACGAAGCAATGGGACTGACCGCGGAAGGGCAAGGCGCGCGCGCTATTCTGGAAGGCTGGACGCAGAAGGATGGGAAATTACCGGTAAATCCTTCGGGCGGCCTGAAAGCAAAAGGCCATCCGATTGGCGCCACCGGCGTCTCGATGCACGTGCTCTCCGCGATGCAGCTTGCCGGCAGCGCCGGGGATCTGCAGGTGAAGAACGCCCGAATGGGCGGCATCTTCAATATGGGCGGAACGTCGGTAGCGAATTACGTGAGTATTCTTGAGCGCATCAAATAGCGCGCGACCGGCCGCCGGCAAGGTCTAGTGGAACTTGCGGTCGGCGGCCGACGGCAGATACGACGGATCGAAAATATCGTCCGATTTTGGCTTTGCGTTTTTAAATTTGTGGGCGAGCGCGATCTGTTCGATCGATGCTGAAAATCGCGCGTCGTCTATTCCACCATAACCATTCGCCTTCACCTCGGGCGTAACGATATTTTCGCGAATTGCCATCGTGAGCCGCTCGAGTTCGACGGGTTTTCTCGCCAATGTATTGCGCTTGAGCACGGATTCGATTGCGGTCGATGGCTGCTTTACGGTCTCTCTCAAGCCTCGCATGAAAGCACGGAGAAAGCCTTTGACGGCGTCGGGATGCTCGGCGGCAAATTTCGAGTTGACGAGAATCGCGTTGCCGTAAAGCGGCACGCCATAGTCGGCCATCAACAACACGACGATATCGTCGACTGGGACGCCTTTGTCTTTGAGGTCGATATAAGAGGAAAATGCGTAGCCGGTAATCGCGTCCACCTGGCCGGCTGCCAGCATCGGCTCGCGCACAGGAAAGCTGATATTCTCTATTGTGACCTTCGACACATCGATGCTGTTGGCTTGCGCGAAAATTGGCCATTGCGCAAAGGCGCCATCGGCTACCGGCGCGCCGAGGGTTTTTCCTTCGAGATCTTTCGGGGTGGCAATGCCGCGGCTCTTGCGGCCGATAACCGCAAATGGCGGCCGGTTATAGAGCATGAAAATTGCCTTGACGGGCGTGCCCGGCTTCACATCGCGGAATTTGATCAGCGCATTAATGTCGGCAAAGCCCATGTCGTATTCACCGGACGCCACGCGTTGGATCGGTTCGAGCGACCCCACCGATGGATCGATCGTGACATCGAGGCCTTCCGCTTTGTAATAGCCCTTGTCGAGCGGCAGCAGAAAAGGTGCCGAGGGCCCTTCGAATTTGAAGTCGAGCGTCATCTTGACGGGCGTTTCCGCCGCCAAAGCGCTCCCCGTCAGAGCGACAAGAAGCAGCGCCACCCGTGCCAATCGGCCGGCGTGGTATGCGCGCATCCGCCTGTTCCTTCTTTTTTTGCCCGCGCACCTGGCGGCGCATGACTCGGCCTTCACGCAGCAAAGAACAGGAGGTTGCAAAGGGCAAGACATGGGCAAAGGGCCGTCAGACAATTTGCATTGGTATGACTAATCCCACTGTTCACAATTTCGAACGTCGTCATTCTCAAGCCGCGAGAATCGCCGGTTTAGGATAAGCTCGCGCACCGGTTCGGAGTACAATTCATGCCGCCGGCAAAAGCCGACCAGCTTGCACGCGACATTACGTCGCTACGGGCGCCTTACGCGCCGCCCGATGAAACAATTGCGAGCAGTCTGCTGGCGTCAGCCGGGCGTTCCGCCAGCGCCGAGGCTCGTATCGACGCACGCACCAGGCATTTGGTCGACGCGATCCGCGTGGGTATCGGCGGCCTCGGCGGCGTCGAGGATTTTCTCCACGCCTACGCGCTCTCCACCAAGGAGGGGCTGGCGCTGATGGTACTGGCAGAAGCGCTACTCCGGGTCCCTGATGCCGATACTGCGGACCGTCTGATTGAAGACAAGCTCAAGGCCGGCGACTGGGCCCATCATGAGTCCCGTTCGGCTGCGCTTTTGGTGACAGCTTCAGCCTGGACACTCGGCCTGACAGCTCGCGTTATCCATCCTGGAGAAACGCCGGAAGGCATCGTGACCGCGCTGGTGAAGCGGCTCGGGTTGCCGGCCGTGCGTGCAGCGACACGCCAGGCAATGCGATTGCTCGGTTCGCATTTCGTGTTGGGGGAAACCATTGAAGAGGCGCTTTCACGCGCCGGTTCGCATCGCGAGGTTCTCTACTCATTCGACATGTTGGGTGAGGGTGCCCGGACCGCTGACGATGCTGAGCGCTATTTCGAATCTTATACCAACGCCATCGATGCGATCGGCAAAAGTGCGGGCAATGAGGCGCTGCCGAACCGTCCGGGCATTTCAGTGAAATTGTCGGCGCTGCATCCGCGCTATGAGCCTCTATCACGCGAACGGGTGCTCAAGGAGCTAGCGCCGAAATTGCTCGAGCTGGCGAGACTGGCGAAGGCGCACGAACTCAATTTCACTGTCGATGCCGAGGAAGCGGATCGGCTGGAACTGTCGTTCGACGTTTTTGCAGCGGTGTTGCGCGATTCTTCGCTCGCAGGATGGGACGGCTTCGGCCTTGCCGTGCAGGCCTACCAGAAGCGCGCCGGCGCGGTGATCGACTGGATCAAGGACGCTGCGGAAGCGCTCGATCGCCGACTGATGGTTCGTCTGGTTAAAGGTGCCTATTGGGACACTGAGATCAAGCGCGCGCAGGAACGCGGGCTTACCGATTATCCGGTGTTTACCCGCAAGGCGATGACTGATCTCTGTTATCTCGATTGCACACGAAAACTTCTGACGGCGCGGCCGCGGATCTATCCGCAATTTGCGACCCACAATGCGTTGACCGTCGCCTGCGCCATCGAGGATGCGGGAAACACAGCCGGTTATGAGTTTCAGCGACTGCACGGCATGGGTGAAGCACTATATGAAGCGCTGCTTGCCGATCTGCCCGATTTGACTTGTCGGGTGTACGCACCAGTTGGCGGTTACGCTGATTTGCTCGCTTATCTTGTGCGTCGGCTGCTGGAGAATGGCGCCAATTCGTCATTTGTATCGGTTGCGGCCGATCCGACTGTTCCAATCGAAACAATTCTGCGTCGGCCACAGAGCTGGATCGCCGATGCATCCCATGCGCGTCACTCACATATTCCGCTCCCGCGCGATTTGTTCGGCACGGTGCGGCGCAATTCGGTTGGCATCGAGTTTGGTGACCATGGTGCGCTTAAGGCTCAGCTCGACGAAATCCGCAAGGCACCGCAGAGCACGCACGCAAAACCACTGATCGACGGCGTTGCAGTGGCTGGCCGCGAGCGGGTGGTCAATTCGCCGATTGATGGCAAGCCTATCGGCACAGTTCACGAAAGCGATGAATTGATTGTCTCCGCTGCGTTCGCTGCAGCCCAGGCCGCTTTTCCTGCGTGGAACGCAACACCGGTCGCAGAACGGGCGGTTGCACTCGAACGTGCCGGCGATCTCATCGAGCAAAACCGCGGCAGGCTGATCGCTCTGTTGCAGAGCGAGGCCGGCAAGACGATTGACGATTGTGTTTCAGAGGTGCGCGAGGCAGCTGATTATTGCCGATACTATGCGAACGAGGCACGCCGCACTCTCTCGCCGAAGGCGCTCCCGGGTCCGACCGGTGAGAGCAATGAGCTGCGCTATCGCGGCCGCGGCGTCTTTGCCTGCATAAGCCCATGGAATTTTCCATTGGCGATCTTCACCGGCCAGATCGCAGGTGCGCTCGCGTCTGGCAATTGCGTGGTGACGAAGCCCGCGGAACAGACACCGCTCATCGCCTTTGAGATGGTGAAGCTTTTGCACGCAGCTGGCGTGCCAGCAGTTTCGCTACATCTGGTGCCGGGCGACGGCATAGTCGGCGCCATGCTCACAAGCGATCGCCGTGTCGCGGGCATTGTTTTCACCGGTTCAACGGAAGTTGCCCGCGTGATTAGTCGCACGCTTGCTGCAAAGGACGGGCCAATCGTGCCGCTGATCGCCGAAACCGGCGGGGTGAACGCGATGATCGTCGATGCCACTGCGCTACCTGAACAAGTGACCGATGACGTTATCGCGTCAGCCTTTCGTTCTGCCGGTCAGCGTTGTTCAGCAATGCGACTGTTATGCGTACAGGACGACGTGGCCGACCGTATGTTCGAAATGATTGCGGGTGCTGCGCGTGAACTCAAACTTGGCGATCCGCGTGATCTTGCAACTCACGTCGGCCCCGTGATCGACGCTGAAGCCAAGGGCAAGCTTGATCGCTGGGTCGCGGCCATGGAGGCACGGGGAGCCGTGCTGTTCCGCATGGACGCCGATCCACCAAAGGGCGGCACCTATTTTGCGCCCACGATTATCGAACTCGACAGCGCTCGCGAGCTGACGGAGGAGGTGTTCGGTCCCGTGCTGCACGTGATGCGTTGGCGTGCAGACGAGCTCGATCAACTGCTCGACGACATCGCAGCGAATGGCACCGCACTGACGCTCGGCATCCATTCGCGCATCGAGGCGACGGTTGCGCGCATCGCACAGCGGCTGCCCAGCGGCAATGTCTACGTGAATCGCAACATGATCGGTGCCGTCGTCGGGTCGCAACCGTTCGGCGGCAGCGGCCTGTCGGGTACAGGCCCGAAGGCCGGCGGTCCCAATTATCTGCATCGGTTTGCCATCGAGCAGGTCGTGACGGTGAACACCGCCGCGTCCGGCGGCAATGCGACTTTGCTATCGGAAGGCGAGTAGGGGCGATCGCAAGGACAGGCCGGTCGAGGGAAACGATCGTATTCCCGCGCGGAATGCCCCTCTTTGGGCCCAATTCACGCGTTAATCGCTCGATAACTGTGGTAGCAGCCCGTTACCGCGCACTAGTGGCGGCTGTCATATGCGTTAACCGGTTTTGCGCGCGGATCGGATATTGTGAGCGGTATGACTGATTCGGTGGCTCGTCTTTACGACGCGGTAATCGCGGTTCGCGGCTCTGATCCGGCGAAATCTCGGACTGCGCGGCTCTTGCGCGCGGGCCGCGCGAAGATGGCCAAAAAACTTGCCGAAGAGGCGGTCGAGGTCGTCATCGACGCCATGCACGGCCAGCCCGAAGCAGTGGTCCGAGAAAGTGCCGATTTACTTTATAATCTCGTGGTGCTGTGGGTTCACGCCGGTGTAAAGCCCGACCAAGTTTGGGCCGAGATGCGCCGTCGCGAGCTGATGTTCGGCATCGCCGAAAAGGTGCCAAAAGATTTGGTACGGGGCGCGGCACGGCGTAAAGTGGTCACACTTGAGACTAGGCGCATTCGCAAGCGCCGTTGATCCGTCACAATTCTCCTCACGAGTATCTCGATGACCGTTGAGGCCGCTGAGCCGCGCTCTTTGTTGCGCCGTCTTTATGACTGGTGCGTAGCCGCAGCCTATAAGCCGCATGCAATGTGGACGATGGGCGCGGTCTCGTTTGCCGAAAGCTCATTTTTCCCGGTGCCGCCCGATATCATGCTGATTCCGATGGCTCTCGCGCGCCCCGAGCGGGCCTACATGATGGCGGCTTTGTGCACGATAACGTCTGTCGCTGGAGGGCTGCTTGGCTATAGCATCGGGGCCCTGCTTTATGACTCAGTCGGAGGTTGGTTGATCCACCTCTATGGCTACGGCGACAAGGTTGATGCCTTCCGCGATGCGTATGCGCGATGGGGCGCCTGGATCATCCTTCTGAAAGGGCTAACACCGATTCCCTATAAGGTGGTGACCATCACCTCGGGTTTTGCCGGCTACAATCTTGGGCTCTTTTTGTTGTTTTCGATTATCACGCGTGGCGCCCGTTTCTTCGTGCTGGCGTTTTTGCTGCACCGCTATGGCGATCGGGCACGTCATATTATTGAAAAGCGGCTCGGGTTATGGGTACTACTCGGTGCTGCGGTTATCGTCATCGGTGTCGTTGCCGCGCTATACTTGATTTGAGGAAACGCGATTCTCGATTTCGTTTCCGCCAGTCATGGACATCAGGCAGGCTTTGACCTTTCGTCGGAATCACAGGATGGGTTTACGCACGCTCGCGCTCTTGTTTGCGAGCAGCATGATATTTGTTTCGGCCTTGGCTGTGGCGCAGGAACAAACCAGCCCTGCTCAAACTCCTGCTCAGAGCGAGGGATTTCTCGCGGCTTTCAGTCGGTGGTTCGGAGAGCAGACGGCAAACGTCGGCTCGTCACTTAAGGACGCGCGCAAAAAGGTTGAAGGCTTCAGCAGTGCGGCCGGCGATGCCGCGAAGACGACGGTCGACGGGGCAAAAGATGCTGCCGGCGCTGTTGTGCGCATTCCTGCGGCACGTGCCATTAGCGGCCACGAGACATGTCAGCTGGCGCCGAACGGCGCGCCCGACTGCGTCACGGCCGCACGCACGATGTGCAAGGCGAAGGGTTTCGACTCCGGGAAAAGTCTGGATATGACTACGGCGGAAGTTTGCCCGCCCAAGGTCTACATGTCGGGCCGATCGACCGGCCCCGAGTGCACGACGGAGACCTTCGTCTCCCGCGCCCTCTGCCAATAGCATTTTGGCAATAGCTCTAACGGCGCTTGTGTCGCCGCCGGGCCTGTGTTTCCGTTTCGCGCATGAACCTTCATGCCAAGCTGATCGAACGCGAGGCAGACAGCCGGCCTGTGACTGTGGGCCTCATTGGGGCCGGTAAGTTCGGCACCATGTTCATGGCGCAGGTGCGGCTGACACGGGGCATGCACCTCGCCGGTGTTGCCGACCTCGATGTCGCGCGCGCACTCAGCCAGCTCAGGAGCGCGGGATGGCCCGATGAATTGTTCGGTGCCGCATCGCTTGCCGATGCGCACAAGAAGCGAACGACTTTTGTTACCGATAACGCGGAAGCGGTGATCGCCGATCCGGAGATCGAAGTCAGAGTTGAGGCGCCCGGCATGCCGGCCGCGGGCAGTCGTCACGCACTTAGCG
>JBATYN010000321.1:0-3964 GCA_049674125.1 Pseudolabrys sp.
GCGGAGCGCCGCTTTCTCACGTGGTGTGAAATGCTTGCTCGTCTCGTACGTGAACAGATCGCTGATCATGTCCTCGGTCAAACCTTCGGCTTTGGCGACGTTGGAGCGCACGGTTGAGCAGTAGCCGCACTGGTGCGCGACAGAAATCTTGATGCGGCACATCTCTTTGAGTTTGTGTGGCAGCAGGCCCTTGTAAAGCACCTTGTTCCAGTACTCGACCCAGCCGGTGCCGATGTCGCTGCGTGTCATGATGCTGACGACGCGCGGGTCGGGCGCGCCAGTCTTCTTGGCCGACTCGATCAACTCCCGAGTGTGATTGGTCTTCTCGCTCTCTTCGATGTAGCGCAGGCGCGGCATGTCGACCTCCCTGACGGTTGCCACGAAGCTAGGAGGATCGGGCTGCGGCAGCAACCCGGATGGAAGAATCTCGTGTTATGAGAAAGCATGACCGCGCTGAAATGGCTTCTTATCCTTGTTGTGCTCGGCTACGGCGGATTGCTGACGCTGATGTATGTCTTTCAGCGCAGCCTCATGTATTTCCCCGATCTCACGCGCACATCGCCTGCTGCGGCTGGCCTGCCGCAGGCCGAGGAGATAACGCTCACCAGCTCAGACGGTGAGACGCTCGTCGCATGGTACGTGCCCCCGCGCGGAGCCAAACCGGTCGTCATATATTTTCAGGGCAATGCCGAGGGCCTCGCCGCACGCGTCGGGCGCTTCACGTGGCTCACCGCGGATGGTACCGGTCTCTTGGCATTGTGCTATCGTGGCTACTGCGGGTCCACCGGCAGGCCCAGCGAATCTGGTCTGCTCCGCGATGCAATGGCCGCCTACGATTTTGTGCGTTCGCGTTTCCCGGCGCGGCGTATCGTGCTATTCGGCGAGTCGCTCGGGACCGGCGTCGCTATTGCGCTCGCTGCCGATCGCGAGATTGACGCGCTTATTCTCGATGCGCCTTATACGTCCATCGCCGACGTCGGTGCGGCTGCTTATCCATTCGCACCCGTGCGCTGGCTGCTCAAGGACTCCTTCCGGTCAGACCAGCGTATAGCGCACGTAAGAGCGCCGCTGCTGGTGCTCCATGGCGAGCACGACGGCATCGTGCCGATCGCGTTCGGTGAAAAATTGTTTTCGCTGGCCAATCAACCTAAACGCATGGTGCGTTTTCCGTCTGGCGGCCACGTCAATCTTGATGACTATGGCGCAGCGGCGGTGGTGAAAAAGTTTCTCGCCGAACGTGAAGCCGAGGGATGACTTAGGCGGCGCGGCTGGAATCGGGCGGCGGGTTGGAGGCACAGACGAAATACTGCCCACCCATCGGCAACCACCGGAGATATCTCTCGAACGGGCGAAGCGCCGCGAGCGGTTGCGGGAAAAAAAGGCAATAGCTTGATTCCTCGACGTGGAGATGTTCGTTGCGTATGCGAGCAACCGTCTCGCGCATGCTCAACAGCACCGCATCGGCGTCGAACGGGCAATTCTTGACCAGCCGGCGAGTGACCGGGTTGATCGGATTGTGTTCGAAGATGATGAAATGTCCACCTTCGTTCAGGCGGCTATAGCAATAGCGTATGGCCATCTGCCGATCCTGCGGCGGGATATGGTGAAAGACGCAGGATGCAAGCACCAGGTCGAATTTTGTTTCCGGGCCGAGCTCGTCCATCGACATAAAGCGGCAAGTCGGATTTTGTTCGCGTGCGATCACGAGGCTTTCAGCCGAAGGATCGCAGCCAACGACGTCGGCGTCCGGAAAAATTTCGCGTAGGTGCGGCATGCTGCGGCCGATGCCGCAGCCGAAATCGAGGACGCTGTCGACACGGCCGACGATTTGCTGCGCCAACTCGATTTTGTAGCGGGCGAAATAATTGCTGTCGCCGTCGAAAAAATTCGTTTGTGCGGCGAGGATCGCCTCGTATTGCCCGGCATATTGATCGAAATCGACTTGTGCCACCAATGTGCCTCCTGCAGGGACAGGGGCACCGGTCTTTGCCCGCATATCCGCCACGACGGATACGCGAACAAAAATAACAAACAGTTGCGGCAATGTACTTGAGCGGAGCTGCCGCGCTTTGGCGCGGCTTTATCGTTCATTTATTTGGAAAAATCGCTCTGAAAAACAACAGCGCGGGCAACTCAGGCCCGCGCCACCATCAAATGTAAAATCGGAGAAGCGATATCGCGATCAGCCAAACCGCGGTGAACCGCCACGGCCGCGGCCGCCACCACCGCCACCAGGGCCGCCAGCAGCACCACCGGCGCCGGGAACCACACGGGGCTTCATCGGCAACAGGCCTTCACGCTGCATCTTCTTGCGCGCGAGCTTGCGGGCCCGGCGGATCGCTTCCGCCTTTTCCCGCGCCTTCTTTTCCGATGGTTTTTCGTAGTGTCCGCGGAGCTTCATCTCGCGGAAAATGCCCTCGCGCTGCATCTTCTTTTTCAGCGCCTTCAGGGCCTGGTCAACGTTGTTGTCGCGAACGAGAACTTGCACGCTTGCTCCTTCGTTATTGTTCCGTCGGGTTTAAGGCAAAAGCCCCGAAAACGGGGGCTTTGAGTCGGGCGGCTCTAGCAGAAAAGGCGTAAAGAGTCCATTGGAAGCCAATCAAAGTGCCCGCCGCACGGCCAAATTCCATATGGGGAGAGGGGTTAGCTGTCGCCAGCTGTCACTGAGTCCATACCCGTGTCACATGCCCCATCTTGCGACGCGGCCGTGCCTCGCCCTTGCCGTAGATGTGGACCGAGGCCCCCGGAATAGTCAGCCACCGCGCGGCCTCGTTCACTTCTGTGCCGATCAAGTTCACCATCTCGACACGCCGGCCCAGCCGCACAGGCTTACCGAGCGGCCAGCCTGCAACCGCGCGGACATGCTGTTCAAATTGCGAGACCGTTGCGCCGTCGATCGTCCAGTGGCCGGAATTGTGCACGCGTGGCGCGATCTCGTTGACCAGTAGAACCCGTCGCTGGCCTTTGCGCATCACGAACATTTCCACCGCAAGGACACCGACGTAGTCGAAGGCCTTTGCGATACGGGTCGCGATCTGCCGCGCCTGGCTGGCGAGTTCCGGGGTGACTTTTGCCGGCACGCGCGAGACTTTCAAAATATGATCGCGATGCTCGTTTTCGGTGATTTCAAAACATTCGACCTTGCCATCGCGTCCACGCGCGGCGACGACCGAAACTTCCCGCTCAAAATCAATGAAGCCTTCAAGGATGCAAGGCGCATTGTGCACGGATCGCCATGCAGTGACGGGGTCACCGCCCTTGGCAATCTTTGCCTGGCCCTTGCCGTCATAGCCGAGCTGGCGCGTTTTCAACACGGCCGGCAAGCCAACCGCCTTCACCGCATCGGCCAATTGCGAGGCACTGTGGACCGGTGCATAGGGCGCAGTCGCTATCTTCAGCGCACTGACAAAATTCTTCTCGATGAGCCGGTCTTGTGTTGTCTCAAGCACTTGCGGGTCGGGCATCACCGGCTTGCGTTTTGCGAGGAATGCCGCGGTCTTGGCCGGCACATTCTCGAATTCATAGGTGATGACGTCGACGGCGCCGGCAAAACGGCCGAGCGCTGTCTCGTCTTCGTAGGCTGCACAGGTGCCCGCATGGACCACATCGAAAGCACACGAGTCCTTTTCGGGCGAATAGACATGACACCGCAAGCCAAGCGGCGCCGCCGCGAGTGCAAGCATGCGAGCGAGCTGGCCGCCGCCGAGAATGCCGATGGTCGCGCCGGGCTTTAGCAAATCTCGCTCCGTACATTCCCGCGCAAGCGGGAATCCAGAGACACAAAAAGTGAATCAGAAATTCCTTGCCCTGAGTCCCCGCTTGCGCGGGGACGCGCGGAATGGACTGCGCTCCTCATGGTCAGCCTTTGGGCCGCATTGCAACGGATTTGGTCTGGCGGGCGCGCCACGCGTCGAGCCGCTTGGCGAGTCTGGCATCCGAGAGCGCCAACACGGCCGCCGCCAGC
>JBATYN010000322.1:0-1736 GCA_049674125.1 Pseudolabrys sp.
CTCTAAGATGCTCGACCGCACCGACCTCGAACCCGTATTCTTCGCGCCATTCGTTTCGTCGCTGATGCATGTCGAACCGGAATGGATCGACTACAACGGCCATCTCAACATGGCCTACTACAATGTGTTGTTCGACCGCGCGGTCGACGAGGTGTACGAAGTCCTTGGCATCGGCGCCGAGTACCTGAAAAAACACAAGCATTCGACCTTTACCGCCGAAGTGCATGTACGTTACGTGCGCGAACTGCACGCCGGCGATCCGGTGCGCGTGACCTTCCAACTGCTCGACTATGATTCAAAGCGCATTCATTATTTCGAGCAATTGTTTCATGCAACGGAAGGTTGGGTATCGGCAACATCAGAGAACATGACGTTGCACATTGACATGACAACGAAGAAGGTCGCACCCTTTCCAGACGCAATCATGCGCACACTCGCCCGCATGAAGGCCGCGCACGCGCAATTACCGCGGCCGGAGGCCGCGGGACGGCGCATAGCGATGCCGGATAAGACTTGACCCGCTACCCATGTCTCCGCTCATTCCCGCGCAAGCGGGAATCCAGAACCGCGACCGGGGCGCCAGAAGCTTGCCGTCCCGGGTCCACGCTTTCGCGGGGCGAGCGGAATAAACGCTTTGCTAACTTGAAGGCTTATTTTCCGGCTAGTTTGGCCGCGTCGTCGCGCACGCTGGTGTCGATCAGCGAGGCCGTCGGCACTGCCTTCGGGATAACGCCTGCTTTGACAAACAGCTCCTGCATCCAATCAACGCGATCGGCCGGGATCGCCAGCGCCGGATCGATTTGTTTGTCGCGGATCGCCTGATCGGTAATGAATTCTGCACGCTTGTCGTCCGGCTTGGCGTTTGTCATTTCATGGGCGACCTTAATAGTCTCGTCCCGATGCATGGCGGCGTATTTGTACGCGTCCATTTCCGCCGCGATAAACTTGACAAGATCGTTGCGCCGTTCGGTCAAAACCTTGGTGCTGGTCGCCACGCACAGCCTAATAAATTTCGGCACCGCGGTGCCGCCTTTTGCGAGCACCTTGATATTGTCGGGCATGACTGCCTCGAACTCGTTCGATACCACTGCCGCATCAGTGATGCCCGCGATCAAGGATTTGTAACGGTCGAGATCGGCGCCCTGCGTCGCCAGTTTTACATCTGAAAATGGAACGTTGGCGGCGTCGAGCATGCCGCGGAACAGTAAATCCGGAAGCGAACCAGGCGAGGAAATGGCCACAGTTTTCCCCTTAAGGTCCGCGAGAGTCTTTATGTCCGCCTTGGCCAGAACGACCTGAGGCACTCCAGGCCAGGTACAGCCGACGATCTTGACGCCGGTGCCGCGCACACCGGCCACGATCGACTCAGCGGCACCCATATCAACGCTATCGATCTCGCCTGAAATCAGAGCCTTCATCAAAGTGGCGCCGGCTTTGATTTGAAGAAGCTCTACTTTCAGACCACGCTTGGCGGCAAACCCACCCTTATCGACCATCGCGATGAAGCCTGCATCGCTTTTGGCTTCGAGGATTCCGTGCTTCCAGACCTTGTCCTGCGCGTTGGAGTTCGTAAACGCAAAGGCGACAATTGCGGCGCTGATCGCTAGCGATTTTGTTTGGGACATGTGCGGTGTCCTCCCTTGATGAATTCTAGTCCAGCGCGTTGGGTTTCTAAATGCGAAATTCGCCGCCACGCTTGCGACCTTGATCGACATTGAGAAAAAGTTGCTCAAGCG
>JBATYN010000323.1:0-6224 GCA_049674125.1 Pseudolabrys sp.
CTCCTCAGGATGAGGTCTGAATTTCGCGGGCTGGGATGAGGTCTGAATGAAGGCTGCGCAGTTCCTCAGGATGAGGTCGGAATAAAGCACCTCTCCCGACCTCATGGTGAGGAGCGTCGCGTCAGCGACGCGACTCGAACCATGGCGCCGGGTCCATCCTTCGAGACGCCCGCTTCGCGGGCTCCTCAGGATGAGGCGGAGTGAGCGGAAGCACGGCCATGACAGCGTTGCCATTTTGCGCCAAACTCGCCTCACCAACGAGACACAGGCGCCTGAAGACGCCGCGCTCAGGGAGAACGCCCAATGACAATTAAAACGCCAATGAATCCCGCGCCGCCGCTCGCCACATGCGCGTTCACGCTCGCCTTGCTCGCGCAAGCCGCGCCCGCGTCCGCGCAATACACCGCCAAAGACTGGCCGGACGGCGCGATGAAGCAACGCTTCACCAACACCTGCGGTACCTGCCACGACATCAATCGCGTCCGCGTCGGCTACACGCCGGAAGGCTGGCTCACGGTCGCGCGCATGATGCAGAACATGGACACGCCCGTTCCCGCCGAAGAATGGCCGGCGATGGCCGAATACCTCATGAAGAATTTCCCGGAGCGGCAGCGCCCGGGAGCGGTGATCATTTCCGGCCCGGTGAAGGCGCGCATCGATCTGTGGGACGTGCCGACGAAAGGCTCGCGCCCGCACGACCCGCGCGCCGCGAAGGACGGCTCGATCTGGTGGACCGGCCAGCTCGCCAACAAGCTCGGCCGCATCGACCCGAAGACCGGCGCGATCCGCGAATACACCTTGAAGTCGCCCTACAGCGGCCCGCATGGGCTCGCCGAAGACAAAGACGGCAATATCTGGTTCACCGGCAACAATCTCGGCCTGATCGGCATGCTCGATCCGAAAACGGGCATCACCACCGAATATCCGCTGCCCGACAAGTCGGCGAAGGACCCGCACACCATCAACATCGCGCCGGACGGCATGGTCTGGTTCACCGTGCAGGCTGGCAACATGATCGGCCGGCTCGACCCCAAGAGCGGCGACATCAAGCTTGTCACCTCGCCGACCGAAAAGTCGCGGCCTTACGGGCTGATGATCAATTCAAAAGGCGTGCCGTATTTCGTCGAATTCGGCGCGCCCAAGATCGCCAGCATCGATCCGCAGACTTTTGCCATCAGGGAATACAAGCTGCCGAATGAAGGCGCGCGGCCGCGCCGGCTCGCTTTGTCCGATGACGACACCATCTGGTACACGGACTTTGCGCGCGGCATGCTCGGGCGTCTCGATCTCAAGACCGGCGATGTGAAGGAATGGCCATCGCCGAGCGGGCCGAAATCCGAGCCGTATGGCATCGTCTTCACAAAAGGCGCGCTCTGGTACAACGAGTCCGGCGCAAAGCCGAACACGATCGTGCGCTTCGACCCCGCATCGCAGAAATTCCAGAGCTGGGCGATCCCCGGCGGCGGCGATATCGTGCGCAACATGGATGTGACGCCGGACGGCAATCCCGTCACCGCCAACAGCCTGGCCAATCAGGTTGGCATCGTGACGGTGGAGGACAGCAACTAGCGCGCGGGTCTCTGCAGTCGTCCCAGCACCCGCCTTCGCGGGTGCTGGCTCCAGCGGGGACCCAGTTCATCCTTAAAAGCTGGATGCCCGCTTTCGCGGGCATGAGCGGAGAAAATGCGCCAGACGCACCGCTTTCGGACAATGAAGCACCTCTCAAGGCCTCATGGCGAGGAGCGTCGCGCTAGCGACGCGTCCAGTCCTCATCCTGAGGAGGCCCGAAGGGCCGTCTCGAAGGATGAGGCGGGTCGAGTCACATCGCCCTCACCTTGCCCGGTTGCCCGAGGCCGCACTCGAGCGCCTTGCGGTCCCATTTCGCCAGACTGGCCGCGGCATCATAAGTGCTCTGCAGGAATTCCATCAGGGCCGCATCGGGATCGCGCGCAGTGCGCACGGCGTCATACGGCAGCAGAAACTCGCCAAGCGCCTTGCTGAAGATCGCGTCCTTCGGCTTCACGGCCGCCGCACCGAAGCCTTCCGGCGCCGGATAGGCATAGGAATAGAACGCAGCATAGTCGATCGGCCCGCCACCGCCCGGCCAGAAACCGGCGCTCGACACTTCGTGCGAATAAGCTTCCTGCGCCACAGAATTCGGCAGATGCGGAACGCCGCCGGGATGGCGCGGCGCGGCGCGGCCGGAAAAGCGCGTCACCGCCAGATCGAAACTGCCCCAGAAGAAATGCACGGGGCTCGTTTTGCCGAGAAAGCCGGTGCGGAAATGCGCGAACACTTCGCTGGCGGCGAGCAGCACGCGCCAGAAGCGGTTGGCATAGCCGGCATCGTAAGCCGCGTGCAGCGTGTCCTCCTCGAACGCGATGCAATCGGCGATCTCGCACGGCATGGTCGTGATGTGCACGTCGACTCCGAGTTCGCGCAGCGCGATCATCACGTCCTCGTAGAATTCCGCCACGCTCGTCGGCTTGAGCATGATCTGGCGGAACTGGCCGCCGCTGGTGCGCACCCACAGCACGTGATCAATGAAATCGAAATCGATCTGGATGCTGCCGCCGCGCCACGGGATCGGCGATGTGGTGAGCCCACGGGCGGTGACATAAAGCACGACGTGCCACGAGTGATTGAGCCACGGCGTCAGCGCGAGGCGCACCTTGCCCACGACCTGCGTCCACAGATGCAGCGTGTCGCGGGTGTCTTTCCACGCGGCATAAGGCAGTTCGGGCCAGCGTTCGTGAGGCGATGCCATCACGCCATCATGACGGGCCGCCGCACGCAGGGCAATTGGCGATGCCGCGCCCTAGAAACAAAGAGGCCGCCATCCCCCTGGCGGCCTCAAGTGCCCCAATGACCGATGGGCGGAGCTAGTAGGATTTATAGTTTATTCCGGCGCGCACGATGTTATCGGCCAGCTTGCCGCTGACGATATTGAGCGCCGGCCTCACGGCCACCGTCGGTCCGTCCCCAAAATCAACGACGAGATATTCGATCTTCGCGCTCAAGGTTTTGTAGAGCGCCCTACCGATGCGGGTGAGAGTATCCATAGACTCATCTCCCTTACGCGTTACCCAATTGCATACGCCCATGGAGGGGCGCCCGACAATTACGCGGAGATAATTTCCACGGTGTGCCGGTTTGAATTTTGAAGAGCGTGATCGAAAAAACACAGGTTCCAAGGTATTGCAAAACCGATTGGCACCAGATTACCAGCCACGAGTTCCGCTCAACAATCGCTTAACTCAATTTGCGGGCGGCATTTCATTTTTTGTGCTTACGGCGATTATTTTATACCTCCGTTATTGACGGACTCACTTCAATGACTTCGAAAGGAAGCGACGTTGATCCAATTGCGCGGGTCGAGGTGACTCACATGAGAGACATCATCTTCATGTTGGCTCCCGTCGGGCTCATTATTTATTTTGCGCTATATCCCGACCAGTTCAATGCATTGCTGTCCTGGGCGGGGCAATACGTGCACTAGGCGGCTGCCAACAGGTCGCGGCGCCTGTGGGGATGCGGGCATCACTTTTTCCTTTGCGGAGACAAACCGGACGATTGACGCGCGCCGCGTCATCTGTCATCCGCAACGTCTTCTTCTTTTCCTCGCGTGACCCTCCAGCCCCGACATGCCCCGAAGATCGTTCCGTATCGGCCGTTCATTCACCGGCCTCGGTCTGTTCGCGATAAGGCCGATCAAAAAACGCGAAAAAATCGCCGAATACAGAGGTCCCCGCGTCGATGCCGCCGAAGCCGGCCGGCTCGAAAGGCGCGGCAACCGCTATCTGTATGAGATAAACCCGCGCGTCACGATCGACGGCACGCCGCGCAGCAATGTCGGGCGCTACGCCAATCATTCGTGCAATCCGAACGCCGAGACCTACACCTATGGCGGGCGCGTCTTCATCCGGGCGATGCGCAATGTCAAGCTGGAGGAGGAAATCACCTACGATTACGGGACCAATTATCTCAAGCATGTGATCGGCCGCTCGCGCTGCCAGTGCACGCGCTGCCGCCGCCGGCGCGCGCGCAAACAGCGTGAAGCCCGCGCTTTGAAGAAGCGGCGGAAGATGCGGCTTGCGCGTATACGGCGCATGCGACATTCGCGCACCGCGAAATGACCCGGGCGGTGCGGCCGGCAACCGAGCAATGCCCCCATTCGTTTTTGCCCCTGCCCGCCCCCCATCGCTCGTGCTAGGCAGGCGTGCGAATTCGCTGGGGCCTTCCTTGACCTCCGATAGCCTTGACCAGCGCGCGGGCTTGCGCGCCGACCGTATCCCACTGGGCATTTTGTTCATGCTCGGCGCGACCGTGATGTTCGCGCTGTCCAGCGCGCTGTCGAAATGGCAGGTCGCGAGCTATTCCTTCGTTGAAGTGCTGTTTTTCCGCGCGGTCGCGTCGCTCATCACCTGCGCAGTGCTCATCCTTCCGCGGACCGGCTTTCTCGTCTTGCGCACAAAACGCCTGCGTGACCATTTTGGACGAAGCGTCACGCAGGCTGTCGCGCAGAGCCTCATCATCATCGCGTTCGGTTTGATGCCGCTTGCCGGCGCCGTCGCGATCAACTTCTCCTCGCCTTTGTTTGCCACGCTCTTTGCAGCACTTTGGCTCAAGGAAAAGGTCGGCCTTGCACGCGCCGGCGCGCTCGCCGCGGGGTTCCTTGGGGTGCTACTGGTGGCGGCACCGGGCGCCGACAGCTTTCGCCTCGGCGCACTGTTTGCCCTCGCCAACGCGATCCTTTTCGGCAGCGTCACCGCAGCGGTCCGCGGCATGACTACGACCGAGTCCGCAGAAACGCTCACAATGTATCAGATGATTTTTCTCACCATATTCTTCGGACTGGCGTTGCCGTTCTTCTTTTTATGGCCGACGGGGCCAGACACAGCGGCGATGTTTGGCAACGGCGTTATCAACGCAGTCGGGCAATACTGGTGGACCAGAGCACTGTTCCTTGCGCCGCCATCGGCAGTCGGCCCGTTTTATTATTTCATGCTCGTGTGGTCCGCGGCCCTTGGCTTCGCGTTCTGGGGCGACATTCCGACACTCGCGCTCCTCGGCGGCTCCGCGATCGTCGTCGGCTCCGGGCTCTTCCTGCTCTGGCACGAAACGGGCCGCAAGGCGGTTCCCGCCGACTAGGCGGACCACATTGCAAACGCACAAACGATACGCCATGAACCGGAAAGCCATTCCAAGGGAGTGAACCGATGAGTTTGAATATTCGCCGCGTCGTTACCGGCCACGACAACCAGGGCCGCGCCAAAGTGCTGATCGACGAAACGGTTGAAAACGTGGCGTCACAACGTCCCGGCGCGCTCTACAGCGTAATCTGGTCGAGCGAAGAACTTCCCGTCAACAATGACGGCGATACAGACCCTTCCGGCAAGAAGATCGGGACCACGATCCCAAGCGGCAGCGTATTCCGCATTGTCAGCTTCGGGCCCGGTGTGGCGCCGCGCAACCATCGCACCGATTCAATCGACTACGCGGTCGTCATGTCAGGCGAAATCGACATGGAGCTGGACGGCACGACCGTGCACCTGAAAGCCGGCGACGTGCTGGTTCAGCGCGGCACCATTCACAACTGGGTCAACAATGGCACAGCGCCCTGCGTAATCGCGTTCACGCTTGTATCGGCGAAGCCGGTGACTGCAGACGGAAAGAGTCTTCCCGCGCAAGGCTAGGCATCAAGCTCCGGATAGTGGCGGAAGATTCCCATCTCGTTGAAGGCGATCCGTCGCGGCGACGCGACGTAGGTTTTGATGCTTTCGCGTTTTGCAACCTTGTCATGCACTGCAACGACACGCGGCACCTTGCGCTCTATGCCTCTCATCGCATTCGGGAAAGCGTAGCGCATGCCTTCGACCAGTTGAAACATCGATAAATCGGCATAAGTGAGCTTGCGGCCGAACAAATAGGGTCCACCGCTCTTTTTCAGGACCGTCTCGAAATAATCGAGATATTTTGGAGCGCGTTCGCCGAGAAAATTCACCGTAAAGCGTTTGGCTTCCGGCTTCTGGTCCTCGTAATAAAGACCGCTGCCGACCGGATGATGCGTGTCGTGAATTTCCTTCACAAAATCTGTAACTGTCAGCTGCAACTGGTGCAGCCACAGCCGCCCTGCTTCTTCGCGAGGGCCAAGCTTGAGGCGTGGTCCGAGATAAAATAAAATATTGGCGACCTGCGCGATCACCAGCTTGCCGGCCTTGAGA
>JBATYN010000324.1:0-1595 GCA_049674125.1 Pseudolabrys sp.
GCGTTTCCGACGCTCGAGCAATTGCCGCTGTGGGGTTTTGACGGCTCTTCGACCATGCAGGCGGAAGGCCACAACTCCGATTGCATCCTCAAACCCGTCGCCGTCTATCCGGACGCAGCGCGCACCAATGGCGTGCTGGTGATGTGCGAAGTGATGATGCCGGATGGCACAGCGCATCCGTCGAACAAGCGCGCCACCATTTTGGACGATCCCGGCGCCTGGTTCGGCTACGAGCAGGAATACTTCTTCTACAAGGACGGCCGGCCGCTTGGTTTTCCGTCGAGCGGCTATCCGGCACCGCAAGGCCCCTACTACACCGGCGTCGGCTACAAGAATGTCGGCGACATTGCCCGCAAGATGGTCGATGAGCATCTCGATCTCTGTCTTGCCGCCGGCATCAACCACGAAGGCATCAATGCCGAAGTGGCGAAGGGCCAATGGGAGTTTCAGATTTTCGGCAAAGGCTCCAAAACCGCCGCCGACCAGATGTGGATGGCGCGCTATCTGATGTTGCGGCTGACCGAAAAGTGCGGCGTCGACATCGAGTTCCACTGCAAGCCGCTCGGCGACACCGACTGGAACGGCTCCGGCATGCACGCCAACTTCTCGACGAAATATATGCGCGAGGTCGGCGGCAAGGAGTATTTCGAGGCGCTGATGAAGGCGTTCGACGCGGCGTGCGCCGATCACATTGCGGTCTATGGCCCGGACAACCACATGCGGCTGACCGGCAAGCACGAGACCGCGGCGATCACCGAGTTCACCTACGGCATCGCCAACCGCGGCGCCTCGATCCGGGTGCCGCACAGCTTCGTCAACAACGGCTACAAGGGTTATCTGGAAGACCGCCGGCCGAATTCGCAAGGCGACCCGTACCAGATCGCTTCGCAAATCCTCAAGACGATCGCTTCGGTGCCGACCAGCGGCGAAGTCAGCGCCGCGGCTTGAGCGTCGACCACATCAACGCGTGAGAGTTCGTGTGAACTTTCACGCGTTTTCTTGGAATTGGATCTGCGCAAACGCGCGCCGCGTTCGGTGTTGCCGCAATCGAGCTCATTGTGAATAACACCTCTTTTGAGTATCCCTGACAGGCGTTGACCGTCAGCAGACTCTTATTTTTCAGGCAAATCGGGAATAGCTCTGCAATCAATCCGGCTCTGACCGGCTTCGATAGGCGTTGGCTATTCCTCCCCGTCTCCTCCCTGGAGCGGGCCAACAGGGGCACCCGATGAAACTCACCGCAGCGAATGTGCGTACTCTCACCGTACCGCCGGGACGCACCGAGGCGGTTTTCTTCGACGATGACGTGCGGGGCTTTGGCCTCCGCGTGAAGCCGAGTGGCTCCCGCAGCTACGTCATGTGCTGGAAGGTGAAGGGACTCGGAAACAAAAGCGAGCATCGCCGTGTCACCATTGGTTCGCTGTCCGATATTGATTTCGGCAAAGCAAAGAACCGCGCAAAGGACATCAAGGCCGACATCCGCCGTGGCGCTGATCCGGCGACGGAGATCAAAACCGCCAAGCTCGACGCTGCGCACACTTTCGAGGCCACGGCCGCGCAGTTCCTCGACACGCTGCAAACGCGAGACAATCCAT
>JBATYN010000325.1:0-4810 GCA_049674125.1 Pseudolabrys sp.
AGATGCAAACCTGGGTGAAATTTCCGGAAGGCTGGCGTGTCGTCGCCGCCCATGTCAGCCTGATGGACAAGCCGGCCGCGTAACCTAAAGCGCGGCCACTGCCTGAACTTCGACCAGCAGTGGTTCCTGGACCAGACGGTCGACCATCAACAATGTGTTGGGCGGGTAAGCGCCGTTGACGAACATTTTCGGAAATTCACGCAGACGATACTTCATGAATTTTGGAATGTCCTGTGAGTGCACCAGGTAAGTCGTAAACTGCACGATATTGCCCCAGCCGGCATCGACCGATTTCAGCGCGGTCTCGATGTTTGCAAAAGTCTGCACGCATTGCGCGTCGAAATCATCGGCGCTGACGAGCTTGCCATCGCGATCAACGCCAACCTGGCCTGCGATGAAGATGAACTCGGACGCCTTCACGCGGGTGAGTTGCGAATATTGCCCCAGCGGCTTGCCGAGCGAGTCGGGATTGAGAATCTTGATGTCGGCCATCGTCGACTCCTTGTCCTGATGCGCTACGGCAAGCCCGCTGTGGTGTTTACTCGACCTGAACGCCGCTCGCCTTGATCGGCGCTTCCCACTTTTTAACTTCGCTCTTCACGAAATCGCCGAGCCATTGCGGGCTACGCTCGTTCGGCGCCGCGACAGTCGCGCCAAGCTTCGCCAGGCGCTCCTGCACAGACTCGGTCGTAATGGCGCCGACGGCCGCTTCGTTGAGCTTTTTCACGACATCGGCGGGCGCGTCTTTCGGCAGGAACAGCGCACTCCAAGTGTAGGCTTGCACATCGAGGCCCTGTTCGCCGGTCGTCGCGAGATTCGGCAGCACCGGCGAGCGATCTTTGGTCATGATCGCGATGCCCTTCACCTTGCCGCCGTCGATCTGGGGCTTGGCAGTGGCGATGATGTCGCACAGAAAGTCGATGCGTCCGCCGACAAGATCCTGCATCGCCGGGCCGGTACCTTTGTAGGGGATGTGCGTGATCTTCGTGCCCATCGCACTATCAAGAACCACGCAACCGAGATGTGTGGCGGAGCCGGCGCCGGCTGAACCATATTGCATCTTTTCCTGGTTAGCTTTGGCGTAGGCGATGAATTCCTTGAAGTTGCTTGCGGGCAAATCAGGTCGCGCGATGATCGCGATCGGCGTCACCGCAAGATAGGCGACGGGCGTAAAATCGGTCATCACGTTGTAGAGCGGATGTTTGTAGAGCGTCTGGTTCTGCGCGTGTGTGCCGACGCTGCCGAGGATCATGGTGTACCCGTCCGGCTTGGCATCCGCGACGCGCTTGGAACCGGTCATGCCGCCGGCGCCGCCGACGTTTTCGACGACGACAGTCTGACCGAGCAATTCTCCCATACGCTGGGCGATAATCCGGCCGATGGTATCTTGCGGTCCGCCGGCGGCGAACGGAATAACCATCGTGACGGGACGGCTGGGGAAGTCTTCGGCCGCCGCCGCTCCAACGAACGCAAGCGCGGCAAAAGCCGCAGCAAACAAAGCCTTTTTCATTGTTGTCATCTCCACCAAAGAGGCAAACCCTTGCGCAGCCGGCGCCCGCTGGTCAAGTCGGGTGCGGCGGCAGGCCTAGCCCACTTCGATGACGTCTTCGGGGAACTGGTGCAGCCGGTCGCTCGGCCCGTTACCGCCGATCAAATAATTGTCGCAGAGCCAGTTGAGATAGCCGGCGTGGATATACGTTGGATGAACAACGATATTCATATCTTTCTCGATCACCATCGGCTCGTCCTGCCGCACCAGCGGGCGTTCCACGAGATCGTAGCCCTGGCCGTGGCAATAAAGCCGAGCTTCTGCCGGACGCCCGTTTTTGCGCATGAAATCGTTGAAGGCGTCCCAGATGTCTTTGCAGGGTGTGCCAGGCTTGAGCAGGTCGAGCGTGAACTTGCGCGAGGCCTTGCAGAAATCGAGTTCGTCCTTCATCGCCTGTGGCACTTTGACGCCGACTACGCAGGAACGCCCGAGCTCCGTGTACATGCCGCCCGGGCCGTTGTCCTCCACAAGCAGGGCAATCTGATCCCCCTTTTGAATGACACGATTCTGCAAATGCCGGTTGGCGAATTTGGACGGCTTGCCGAGTGGCATCGAGGCGCAAAGATAAATGCCGTTCTCGCTGCCGTGGCACTGGCTGTAGTGCTGCGCGACGGCGGCGACTTCAGTATCGCGCATGCCGGGTTTCGCCGCCGCAAAAGCAGCGCGCATGGCGCCGTCCTGCATCAACGCGGCGCGCTTCACGAGTTCCATTTCTTCAGCGCTCTTGATGACCTTGATCCTGTCGACCATCTCGGACGCATCGACAAAACGCGCCTGCGGAAATGCGCGCTTCATGTAGTCGAGCAACGCGTAGGACATCTGATATGTGCCGACATAGCCGATGGTCGCTTGTGCAAAAGGCTTGAGTGCCGAAGCAGCCAATTCGGCGTCGTACTCTTTTGTGTAATGCGCGGAGGCGTAGCTCGGAGTTGTGAGAATGCGTTTGACTCCGCGCCAGTTCTGGTCGCCCTGCGCAGTCGCTTCGTTGCCGCCGAACGGGCCCTGGCAGACGACAGTCATTTCGTCGTCGCGTGGAAACACGACTGTATTCGGATATCCGTTGGTTGCCGGCATGTCGGTAAAATAGCGCACATAGCCGCCCATGTGATCGTTGTTGTTCTGCATCAGCAGGACGTCGATCTTTTCTTTTTCCATTGCGGCGCGCACCGCGCGCCAGCGGCGATCGAGTTCGGCATTGGAGATCGGCGTGTTCAGGCGTTCCGACAAGGCCATCGTTCAAACTCCCCAGGACGCAGGCTTGCGCACGATATTGATCATGGATTTGAGATCGCCGGCCAGGAATTTGGCCATGTTGCCGGCGATGGTTGGCATGGCGCGATCTTCGTAGCCCTGCGAATAGCCGCCGAGGTGCGAGAAGATCGTCACGTTCTTGGTCTTCCACAGCGGGTTGTCGGACGGCAGCGGCTCTTGCGAAAAGACATCAAGTCCGGCGCCGGCGATTTGTCCCGCATTAAGAGCGGCAATCAAGGCCGGTTCGTCGACCACGCCGCCACGTGCAACGTTGACCAGAACAGCAGTCGGCTTCATAGCAGCGAACACTTTTGCACCAACGATGCCGCGCGTTTCGGGCGTCAGTGGGGTCAGCGCGACCAGGAAATCGAGTTCGGGCGCGACCTTTACGAGGTCGTCGCGGTGCGCCATGCGGTCGAAGCTCTTGGTTTGGCGCGGGCTGCCGCTGATGCCCATCACCGTCATGCCGAGTGTTTTGCAGATTGGCGCCAGATACTCCGCAATCAGTCCGACACCGAGAATGCCAACGGTCTTACCGGCAAGCAGCGCCGAAGGCCAGCGTTCCCACTTGCTCTCGGCCTGCGCGCGAACCGAGCGCGGCATGTCGCGGGCGAGCGACAACATGAAGGCGATCGTCGCCTCCGAGACCGGTGCCCCGTGGATTCCGCGAACATTGGTCACCAGAACCTCTTTGCCGAGCGACGGCAAATCAACAATATTGTCGACACCGGTGCCGAGTGACTGGATCCATGTCAGTTTCGGTGCGTCACGGACCACGTGGTCGGCCATTGGGGGCCCGAAGCACAGCAGAATGTCCGTACTGTCGATAAAAGGCCCCACCAGATCGTGGTGGCCGACGACGTTGATGGTCAATTGCGGAAATCGCTCCAGCAGCATCGCCTTGTAACGGGCGCGCATGGATTCCTGGACTTCCGTAAGGATGAGTACATTCGGCATGGGGCCGCAGGTATAGTCGCAAAATCCATCGCGGCAAATATCCGCGACGGGGTGACCCGCATTGCGGGTCTGCGCTATGCTTGCGCGGGGCGCTTGCGTCCGGTTGACGTTTGCCTTGCGCGGTCCCTATAGAGCCCTGTTGGTCCGGGAGAGTGGTGGAGTGGTATGAAGAAGGTCTATCCCGATGCAAAAGCCGCGCTCGCCGGCGTGCTCAAGGACGGCATGCTGATCTGTGCCGGTGGTTTCGGCCTTTGTGGCATTCCTGAAACGCTGATCCTGGCGATCCGCGACAGTGGCGTGAAAAATCTCACCATTGTGTCGAACAATGCGGGCGTCGATGGCGCCGGCCTCGGACTGCTGCTGGAGACGCGGCAAGTGAAGAAAATGATCTCGTCATATGTGGGCGAGAACAAGTTGTTCGCCCAGCAATATCTCGCAGGCGAACTCCAAATCGAATTCAACCCGCAAGGGACACTTGCCGAACGCATCCGCGCAGGCGGCGCTGGCATCCCAGCCTTTTTCACCCGTACCGGTGCCGGCACCGATATCGCCAAAGGTAAGGAAGAACGGGAATTCGACGGCGATCGCTACATTATGGAGCGCGGCATCGTCGCCGATCTGTCGATCGTCCACGCGTGGATGGGCGACCACGAAGGCAACCTTGTTTATCGAAAGACCGCCCGCAATTTCAATCCAATGATGGCGACGGCGGGTAAAGTGACTGTCGCCGAAGTCGAGCATCTGGTTCCTCCCGGCGAACTCAATGCTGACCACATCATCACGCCCGGCGTTTACGTAAAGCGCATCATCCATGTTCCCAATGCGGTAAAGCACATCGAGCAACGCACCGTGCGAAAACGTGCGTCTGCCGCCGCAGCCGGAGAAGAGGTCTGACATGCCATGGACCCGCGACCAAATGGCCGAACGCGCCGCCAAGGAATTGCGTGACGGATTTTACGTCAACCTCGGTATTGGAATTCCCACATTGGTGTCGAATTACATTCCCAATGGCATGACCGTGCAGCTGCAAAGCGAGAACGGGATGCTTGGTTT
>JBATYN010000326.1:0-2049 GCA_049674125.1 Pseudolabrys sp.
CAATCAAGTTGCCTTCATGGCGCACGAACATTTTGCACTTGTTTGGGCGCCACTCCGGACCCAGAGCAGGCGATGTGAGCCAGGAGCAAACAAACTCGCGGCACTCTGTTGGGCGTGTTTCATAGATCGTGCACCCGCCGCGACCAGGCGCGCAGTGAGCGCACCACGTCCCAATCGGCTTGTTGAACGCCTCAATGTGCAAGAGCTTGCAGCAAAGCGAGCACTCGCCGCAATTTCGCCCCGGCAGGAGTGGAGGCGGACCTCCTGAATCGCTTGACATCAGACCTATCGCCTCGCGCCTACCAAATTGAAAGGCCCCATAGCCCCCATGATCGGGACCTCGATTTGAAAAGTCGAGAGCCTGCTGCGTTCCTGCCGCCGCCGGAAAAAGGCCGGGGCAATGGCCCCGGCCTCCCAGTTAGCAAGTCGATTCAGCGATTCTGTCGCGAAGCTGGCGGTCACTAATGGTTGTCACCATGTTCATGGTGATCACCGTCTTCATCGTGGTCATCGTCATCATCGACATCATGTTGATAGACCGCGACGCATCCATTCACGCTGCCACAGATCCCTGCGCCAACGGCTGTTGTATCGCCACCGGTTCCGACCGTCGCGACAGGTGCCACTTGCGGAACGAAAATGCGATTACGCTTGGAGTCGGCCGCAACCGAGTGCGAATTGGATGATTGCGGGATGGTTTCGATCAACACGCTGGTCCCATCGATGACGCCAAGCGCCGCTGCCTGCTGGGCCGCAGTCGGGCAAGGAGTCCCTGGTACCTTACAATTCTTGCTGGCGCCCAGATAGTAACGCCTGTCACCGCTGTTGAACCAGACTTCATCTGCACCAGTGATATTGCCGATGTTGGCGTAGTTTTTCGTCTTCGCATTGATCACCAATGTGGTGGTATTGCTTGGGTTGTTGCCCGGGTTGCAACCCAACATAAGATTGTCGTGCGGCCCGACCGTGGCACCATTTGGTCCGCATGCGTGGAGCGGAACGACTCCCGTGTTGGTGGCCGGGTCGAAGGCGCCCTGCACTGCGGTTGGGTGTAGCGGATCGGTAACCAGCAAGCCCCCATCGCAAGTAATCGGGCCGGCACCCCCGTCGGGGTTACAACCGGGCGGGTTATTGGCGATGATTGGGACCGATGTATAGAACCGCCCTGTTTTGGGATCCCAAGCCGGCTGCTCTATCGACAGGCCGATGTTCGCCGGAACAATTGTTGGGTCGATCGTGATTTTGGTGATTATGGAGACGCCGCTTGCGCCGCCATCGCCATTCGCTCTAAAAAGCGTTGCAAACGGCGGATCCTCAGCATTGTTGGCGGCGATCAGTAGTTTGCCATCCGTCGTCAACGCCATTTCATCGAGCCGCGTCGTTCCGCCGGTGCTGATACTCTGCTTGATAGCACTCGCTGGCGGCGCATTGAGATCGATCACCTTCAGCGTGCTGTTGCCGTCACCGGCATAAAGCCAGCGCCCATGAGACGTAACACCGTCTGGTCCGGAGAGGTTGTTGTTGACGGCGCCGGCGCTAGTGAGGACGACGCCGACAAAGCCTCCGATGGTCCGCTTCCAGGTAAGGGTCTGGGTGTCAATGACGTCGACTCCTTTGTTCGAACGATCGGCAAAATACATTTCCGCGCGATCCGGATTGACCCAGCTGATGTCGAAAGACCGGAGTGGATTACCGGGAATTTGAACAGCCGTGAGGCATTTTGTTTGTGTCGTGGTTGGTGCACCTGGACCGGTACACGGGGCCGCAATTGCGCCGGTGGTCGCTAGCGACATCGCCGCCAGTAGAACCGGCCCAATCGAGCTATAAAGATGCGTACGCAACTTGACTTTTGCGGACATTAGAAAGCCTCCCTTGCGGAGCTGTTGAAAGAAAACGCTGCTCCTTGCGTCGCCACAAAAGAAACCTAACAGCCGCTATGGGTATGCTTCATAAAGGTTCTATAAAATAACGACGCTAATCTTTATTCGCCGCTGCCTAGAGGGCTGCCCTAGAGCGCGCCGGGGACACGCCAATTTTGAATGCGAGAAA
>JBATYN010000327.1:0-3236 GCA_049674125.1 Pseudolabrys sp.
GGTCCACTCCACACGAGCCGGCGCAACCGGTTCGCGTCCCTCATGGGAGCGGACAACTGCGGGTATATAATCCTATAGGAATATTGTCAAGAGGCGGTTTGTGGACAATGATGGCGCGAGAGTCCAAATCGAATGCGCTATCCGCACAAAAATAAACAAAACCAATTTCGGCGCGTGGTGTTCATCTCTCTGCCGGTCATTTCACATGTCGCGGTCATTCTCGGCACAATGTTGATGGTTCTGGACACGCTGCATCATTGGTGAGGACAATGATCGCGCAGCTTTGCTATGCTCACAGTCAAAGGGGAGGAAGATCCATGAAAGCTATCGTGACCATCCTCGGCGTCGTTCTTTTGATTATCGCCGCGATGTATTTCCTGGTGCCGGCAGACTCGCTGCCAAGTTTCTTTCCCGGGCACGAGACCGGCCTGATGCGGATCCGTGCCAAGCACGGCATGGTGTCCGGCGGTCTCGGCGTACTGCTGTTGGCCATAAGCTGGTTTCTCGGGCGGCGGTAATCGCGGCCGATTGAACTAGGCTAGGCCACGATCTTACTTATTCGTACGGGTGTGCGTGCCAATGCCGGTGATAGTGGCGCCGCTGATAGGCATAGGCGCGATATCCGTTGCGGGTCACGCCCGGAGGCCTGGTGCCACTCGGCGGTTTGCCAAAGCTGTCGCCGGTCGATGGGGCGTTGGGGCCGTAGTTAGGCATGCTTTGCGCCAGAGATACGGCGGTTGCGCTCAAGAGCACCGCAATAGCTGCGAGGGCTGTCTTTAAAGTCATGGTTCAATCTCCGTTCGTCGCTTCCGGAGAACCCGCAGGCAACCTTTTGGTTCGGTCACAGCTCTGTGCCCCTGTCGAGGCTAGGTCCCGGACCTACGCCAATGCTTATTTGGCGATGCAATTTTCGATAAAGCGATGCCGCTTCAGGAAATGGAGCTTCTGCTCAGTTGCCTGCTTTTTGCACTCAGCTTGTTTAAGGGCGGTCTGTTTGGCCAGCTCTAGTCTTTTTTCGTTGAATTCCACGCGGGTCTTTTCCGAATCCTTCCAGGCCTGTTCCGCTTTATCCCGCTTGGCTGCTCTTTCGTCTGCGACCTTCTTTTTTACAGCGGCAGCTTCAGCTTTTGCCGCTGCTTTTCGCGCGGCTTCCCGGTCCGCCATGCATTGCAAGAATAGGTTGGCTTGCGTCCGGTTCACCTGTTTGGAGCATTCCACGCGATCTTGCTGACGCAGCGCGCGCTTGCTCAGGGGCGCTCCCGTTTGCGCCATGGCGGCACTGCCGCCGAACAAAACCAAAGTGACGAAAGCCGAGACGAAACCCAGTGAAGATCGCATTGCAAAACCCCATTCGCGCGAAAGGCGCCCCCAGGCGCCTGCCAATCCAGACAATTTATCGCAATTTTTCGTCAGCCGGCGAAAAAAATGCAAACGCCTGCGCTGTAACGTGCGGCCTGACATGAGACACATCTTGACACTCGCCGTGGTTATCGTGTTTTCCGGCGCCGCACACGCGGCGGCGCCGGAATTCAACACGGATCATTTTTGCGGGGATTTCGCCCAAACCCATGGCGGCGGCAATATGGCCGACATCGCGAAAGCCGTGTGTCTGTTGAGCGAGGAATCGACGAAGGAAGTCGTCGATAAAGCCTGGGACCATATTTCGGCCGACGCCAGGGCCACCTGCCTCAAGGCTGCGGGGGATTCCTACATGAGCCTTGCGCAATGCCTGAATACGCTGCCGGGGCAGTAGCGCTGCTTTTCGCGCGCCACCTATTCAAATCTGACGCTGATCTCTTCAAGGGGAATGCCTGAGACCTTTGTTGTCCAGGCCTGGCCGGCGTTGACCGGCATGGCGAGCGTCAACGTTCCGGTTGTAACGATTTCACCGGAGGCGAGCGGCGGATTGTGCGGGTCGTTGGCCAGCAGTTCGACCAGATGGCGCAACGCCAGAAGAGGGCTGTCGAGCACGAGCGCGCCGCCGCCGCGCTGGCTCAGTTGTCCGTCGCAATAAAGCTCGGCTTTGAATGTCGCGAGCTCGCGCAGCCATTCGGCCTTGCGCGGCGCTATTGCGTGCCGCTCGCCGACCAGCAACGCGCCGTGCACCCCGTTGGCGGCGATCGTATCGGCCGCCGCAAATTTCCAGCCGGGGTAGATCGACTGGACAATCTCGTAGCCGAGCGAGACCCACTCGACGCAATCGAGCAGGGCGGTTTCACTCATTCCCGGCGACGGCGCAGCTTTGAGGCCAAACATGATTTCCGGCTCGATGCGCGGTTCGGAAAAATCGTTGACACGCTGCATTGGCTCCGATGTGAGCGGGCGCGTCGTATGGTCAGTGACATAGCCCCAGATCGGCGCCTTGGCGGCGTAGACCTTCCACATTTCGCGGTTGGTGAAGCCGATCTTGCGGCCGAGGATTTTCTCGCCGCGCGCCTCAAAGGCGGCACGGAGCATGGGCGTGACGCGATAGGCCTCGTCGAGCGTGAGCCCGCCGGGGCGTGACGAAAAGGTGGGAATTTGATTGTGGGTAGAGAGCGAGGTGAGGACCTCGCGGGAGATGGCTTTGATGTCCGGCGCAATGCTGGGTGCGGGCATGCCGTAAACATAGCACAGGTATCAGGTCGGCTATATTTATCGGCTAGCTCTACTCAGCCGCCTGTACGCCCTTCTTCCGCTTCTGCGCGGCGCGGGTCAGCACCGGCCCCAGATATTGCCCGGTGTAACTGCGCTTCGCCTTCACAATGTCTTCCGGCGTGCCGCTGGCGACGATCTCGCCGCCGCCGTCGCCGCCTTCGGGGCCGAGATCGATCACCCAATCGGCCGTCTTGATGACCTCTAGATTGTGCTCAATGACGACGACCGTGTTGCCTTGCTCGACGAGCTCATGCAGTACGTCGAGCAGTTTGGCGACATCGTGGAAGTGCAAGCCGGTGGTGGGCTCGTCGAGAATATAAAGTGTGCGGCCGGTCGCGCGCTTGCTCAGCTCCTTGGCAAGCTTGACGCGCTGCGCCTCGCCACCGGACAGCGTCGTGGCCTGCTGGCCGACATGGATGTAGTCGAGACCGACACGATGCAAAAGCGCCAGCACGTCGCGCACGCGCGGCACCGCCTTGAAAAATTCCAGCGCCTCTTCCACCGTCATATCGAGCACGTCGGCGATCGACCTGCCCTTGAACAGCACCTCGAGCGTCTCGCGGTTGTAGCGCTTGCCCTTGCAGACGTCGCAGGTGACG
>JBATYN010000328.1:0-1619 GCA_049674125.1 Pseudolabrys sp.
GCGGGCACGGCTCGCGCAAATCCCATTGGGGAATAGTTCAACGGTAGAACATCGGACTCTGACTCCGAGAATCTAGGTTCGAATCCTAGTTCCCCAGCCAGCATTAAATGGCTGACCTTGCTGGGGAATTACGAGATCCCTAGTAGAACAAAGCGCAATATCGCCTTACCAAGCATTACAAGCCCGTACCAAGCATTATCAACGAGTTACACGCTTGCTCGGCTGCTCCATGGCACACGGATGGCACACAGACGGCACATTGGCTGCTCTCTGATAAACGCGTTTTGTTCTGATTACTGCGCACCGCCTCAAATTTCACGGAAGGTGCTGACTACCCAACGCCTTTAAGGGCCAGCGGCCCGCGCGAGGCGAGACAAGACGAGGCAAGGCAAAGCAGTTAGCCTTGCCTGGTCGTTCCAGGCCAATTTTCGTTTCTTCGCTGGGTGAGAGTATCAGGCCAACAGGTCGCCAAATTTTGACGGCCCGCTGAGACGGCCCGCCGCGTCGAGGTAGCTCCTGGCGCGTGGCGTCATACCGAACTCGGCTGCGAAGCGCAGCATATCGGCGGCGGCATTTCTGGCGATCTTGACTAGCGGGTTTGTCAGGTACGCACCGGTGCTGCCCTTGATCAACAAGCCTTTAAAGTCTTGGTCCTCAGCCGCCATTTGAGCAAGTGCGTGCTCGGCAGCGATCCAGTGGGCGTATGCCATGCAGTAAGCCGCCAGCGGCATGACATCGAGCGCCGTTAACAGCCCAAGCGCACGCAACTCGGGAACGACACGCCACCACTCATTGATGGCATCTGTGGGGAGAAAGCTCGGCGGCTCAGGCAGCGTCTCAGGCACGGGCGGCTCAGGCTCCGGTTTGACCGGTCGTTTGCCGGGGTTGCCGCGCAGTAACTTTAGGTGAGTGGGTAGTTTCCTCATGACACCTCCACTTTACGCCCGATCCCGCCGTCGTTGGAGAAAATTATTTCCACGAAATTCAAAACACTGCGGATTCTAACGTGCGATTAGGCGGCCGGTCGGCAAACCGGGTCCCCTATATTTTTTACCCGCCCCCCGGGCCAATGATGTCCGCTTTACCCCCAAAAGCGGACATGTGCGGTGCAACTCGGTATGTCCGCTTTGTGCCAATAGCGGACATCGGCCCAACTATTCGATTACCTCGTCAGCGCGCGAAAGCACAGACGGTGGAATTGTAAGACCAAGTGCCTTCGCGGTCCTAAGATTAATCACGAGTTGAAATTTGGTCGGCTCTTGTACCGGCAGGTCGCCGGGCTTCTCGCCCTTTAAGATGCGGTCGACGTAACCTGCTGCCCGTCGGTACTGGTCAACGACGTCGGGTCCGTAGGAAATCAGGCCACCAGCGGTGACAAAAGGCCGAGCAAAGTAGACTGCCGGTAGTTTGTGCCGGGCCGCCAACGCTACGATCGCGTCACGATGAACATATGCCAACGAGCTCGCTGCCAAGATCAGACCGCCATTCGCACGTGCAAACGTGCCAATCGCGCGATCCATCTCGTCGACATCGCGAACGTTGGCAGGACTCAACTCCACTCTAGCCGATGACGCCGCGGACTGGACCGCACTGAACACGCCGATTCCGGCGGGATCGGC
>JBATYN010000329.1:0-2830 GCA_049674125.1 Pseudolabrys sp.
GTGCCGGTGCAGCGCCGGCGTCGGCGCTTCCGATCGAAACTTTGCTGTTATCGGTCAGACGGACGAAACCGGTGGTCACCACGCGTTCGTCCGGCTCGACGCCGCTCTTCACGACGGTCTGCGTCTCATCCTGCTTCTGCACCACGATCGGCCGCATCGACGCGGTATTCTCGTCCTTGATTACGTAAACGAAGGTGCCGTTCGGCCCGCGCTGCACAGCGCCGGTCGGGATCACGACCACTTGTTTAAGCGTGTCGATGAGCAGGCGAATATTGACGAACTGGCCTGGCCAGAGCTGCAGATCAGCGTTGGGAAATTCGGCCTTCAGCTTCACCGTGCCGGTGGTCTGATCGACCTGGTTGTCCACCACCCGGAGCACGCCTTTATCGATCACCGCGTCATTGTCGGACCGCAGGGCATCGACGGCGAGAGGCCCTTTGCTGAAGGCGGCATTCACTTGTTGCAAATCCTGCTGCGGCAGATTGAAGAACACTGAGATTGGACGGAGCTGGGTGATCACCACAATTGCGGATGTGGTATCGGCGGCGCGCACCAAATTTCCTTCGTCGACCATGCGAATGCCGGTGCGGCCATCGAGCGGGGCGGTGATGGTGGTGTAGCTGAGCATCGCCTGTGCGTTCTCGATCGCAGCCTGGTCGGCTTGCACGATCGCAGTGTTCTGCGCCACCAGGGCCCGCTGGGTGTCGGCCTGCTGCTTGTTGATCGCGTTGGTGGCGGCGAGTTTTTCGTACCGCTCGAGATCGATTTTGGAATTGGAGAGTTGCGCCTCGTCCTGGGCTTTTTTCGCCACCGCCTGATCGAGTTGCGCCTGATATGTGACAGGATCGATCCTGGCGAGGATGTCGCCTTTCTTGATGTCGTCGCCTTCCTTGAAATTCACGTTCAGCAGTTTGCCGTCCACTTGCGGGCGCACGGTTACCGTATTGAGCGCTTTGATCGTGCCGACCGCGTCGAGGTAAACGGGCACATCGGCGCGCGTTGCGGCGGTGACAAGCACCGGCACAGGGCCCTCGGTGCCGAAGCGGTTGGCGCGCCGCTGCTGTGCGGCGGGCCCACCGAAAACGTAATAAAGGGCACCCACGACGACGATCAGGATGAGGCCGATCGCGAGCGTGCGGCGCTTGCTGCCACGCGCGCTTGCTAGCAGCTGCTTGCCGAATTCACCGTGCATCGGCGGCTTCCACGGGTTTCGGCAGCCAGCCGCCCCCGAGAGCCTGATAAAGGCTGAGAACTGCTTGCACGTGCGCGAGCTGTGCCTGCACCAGCGCATCCAGGGCCACATACAGCGTCTGCTGTGTTTGCAGCACAGTGACCAAGTCGACGGTGCCTTCACGCAGGCGCTGTTCGGCAATGTCGAACGCGCGCCGCGAACTCGTCACGACGTCGCGTTGCAAGCGCTCGCGTAGCGCAGTTTGCCGGATCGCATCGAGCGCGTTTTCAACATCGGCGAAGCCGGAAATAACGGCCTTCCGATAAATTTGCAGCAGCTCGTCCTGCTTGCCCTTCTGCAAATCAAGATTGCCGAGCAGCGCGCCGCCATGGAAGATCGGCTGGGCCAAGCCGGCTGCGACGGAGTAAATTGCCGATTCCGGCCGCAAGAGCAGTTTGAGGAAAGCGCTCTCGTAGCCGCCTTCGCCAGTAAGCGTGATGCTCGGCAGGAACTGGGCGCGGGCGTTATAGACATTGGCATCGGCGGCGGCGAGGTTGGCTTCGGCTTCGCGGATGTCAGGCCGCTGCGCCAGCAATTCGGACGGCAAGCCCGGTGTCACGCGCGGGTAGGCGATGCCGCGCAGGCTCCCGCCGCGGACGCTCACACTTTCGGGTGAACGTCCCATCAACACGGCGAGCGCGACGCGGTTCTGCCGCAACGTCTGTTCGAGCGGCGGAATGGCGGCGCGCTGGGTGTTCACCAGGCTTTCCTGCTGCGCGGTATCGAGCGCTGACGCCGTCCCGGCTTGCAGGCGCTGCTGAATCAAATTGAGCACGCGGGTTGCGCTCGCCAGATTGTCACGCGCGACGCGCAGACGATCTTGCGCAGCAAGCACCTGGAAATATGCATTGGCTGTTGCGACCACCGTGGTGAGCCCAACCACTTCGCTGTCATAGCGGCTCGCGACTGCGGTTGATTCAGCCGCGCGCAGCGCGGCGCGGTTCTTGCCCCAAAAATCGATTTCGTAGCTGGCGTTGAGGGTGGCCGTCAGGTCATTGTGGATGATCTGGATGCTGGCGCCCGATTGAGAAACATTGACCACGCTCGAACTGCCGGTGGTCTTGGATTGCTGGCTGTGTTGAGCGTTTCCGTTGAGATCGACGATCGGCAACAGAGCGGCCCCGACGATGCGGGCATTCGCATCCGCCTGAACGATCCGCGCGATCGCGGCGGCGATATCGAGGTTGGCGGAGCGTGCCTCTTCGATGATTTCGGTCAATTCGCGCGAACGGAATGCGCGCCACCAGTCGAGTGGAGGAACGGCAGCTTCTGCCGCCACGGGATTGCGCGGGCCGGCGCTATAGGCCGGCGGAATGTCGAGGCCCGGCTGAGGCTTGTCGCCGTTCAGCAGGCAGCCTCCAAGGGGCACCGTTACGCATAAACTCTGCAGCATGGTCCAGAACGGGCGCCCCCGCGCTTTCGTTCCCGTCTCCTTTTTTGTCTTCCCAGCCCAATTCATTCCCACGTCTTTCGAAGCCCCGGCCAGATAGCGACTCGGATTCGCCCGAGATTACTACTATTTGGCGGCCGCGGCTTTGCGCCCCGGTGGCCAATTGGCCAAGGCCTGGCGGCCGGCCGGCGACATGCTCGCCGCAAGGC
>JBATYN010000330.1:0-5367 GCA_049674125.1 Pseudolabrys sp.
CGCAAGCCGAGGTCGCGATCGTGCAGCTTAACCGCCAGCTTCAGAAGCTCGACGCCACACTCGCGGATGGCGACCTATTCGCACGCGATCCAGCCCGGGCTGCCGAACTATCGAAGACGCGCGCCAATGTCGTCACTGCGATCGCTAAAGCGGAAGAAGAGTGGCTTGCGGCAAGTGCGGCGCTGGAAACGGCTTGACCGGCTAACGTGCGGGTTTGCGCCCCAATTTTTAGGTGGCGGGGCTTGGCTTCACTGGTTTTTTCTTTTTCGGCGCAGCTTTAGCGGGCTTTGGCTGCTCCGGCGCACGCTCGATGACGTTCAGTCGGCCGCCGCTAAAGGTGTAGATGCCGGGCCATGGTCCACTGAGATACGTGATCACGACCTTGCGCTCGCCTCGATCGCCGGCACTGATCGCAACGTTGTTTGGAGAGCCTCCTCGTTGAACTGCCTGGCATTCGGTCATGCCAAGAGCGATTCCACCCGCGACGGTTGGAGCGCCACCGGGTTCCAAATGTTGCAGGCCCGGGTCGGCTGTGGTGGCCGCCGGTGTCGCGGGCTGCTGCGTTTCGGCGGGAGCTGATGCGGGCGCCGCTGCCTGCGCGAGCGCAGCAGACGGCTGGGCGCAGAGGCCGTCTGCACTGACCAAATCTTCAGCGCTGACTGGGCCTTGCGGACCGAGGTTTACGCTCGCGTTCGCATTCGGGCGTGCCCAGTCGGGCTTGCCTAATAAATCGAGCGGCTTGGAAAACCAACCGCCCTCATTCTGGTCTTGGAAAATTTCCGCCGAATTTTTGCAACCGGCAACTGTGATAGCGGCGGCACAGGCGAGCGCAATACTCAGGTGAACGCGGTGGCGCGGCAAAGCAACTGTCCCCGATTGATTTATTTGCATGTCCCTTAAAACGTATTTTGCGTCATCACGATGGCGCGCGGCAAGCCTTGGTCGTCCAAAGGGTTACCGCAAAGTCGGCCATTGGCTGCTGGTTCACTGGCCTAGTCCCCGCAATAGTCTTACGCCTTTTTCGCCCAGCGACCCTTCTCGTCCGCCTGCCAGTAGGTCGCGTCCAGGCCCCTCTCTTTGACCACGGACCAGTGCGCCCGAGCAGCAACCACTGCTTCCTCATCCTCACCATCGAACAAAAGGACGATGCGTTGATAATTCTCCGGGTCGGCAGGCAGTGGTGCACCGTCGATCAAAAAGCGCACGGTCGCCGCATTCGGATTGCTTTCGTTGAGCGTAAGCAGCACCGGCTGCTGGGCCGCCTCTGGCTCGCGCCAAGTGCCGTGCGCAAGGAAACCGTCGTCCCGGTAGGTCCACAAGTGTGCGTCGATCGCGTCGATACGGTCTTCGGACGATCCCTGCACGACCACCTTCCAACCGCGCTCGACGGATTTCTCCAGCAGCGCCGGCAGCACGCTTTCCAACTTCTGGCCTTGCAGATGATAAAAAAGGATCTCGGTCATGGCCCATCCGTCGTCGAAGACTATTTTTCGTAGTAGTCCGCCACCAGCCGATCCAGCAACCGCACACCCCACCCCGAGCCCCAACTCCGGTTGATATCGGTTTGCCGTGAGTCGAATGCGGTGCCGGCAATATCAAGATGCGCCCATGGGATTTTGTCATCCACGAAGCGCTTGATAAATTGCGCGGCCGTGATGGCGCCACCCCAGCGGCTACCACCTGTATTTTTCATGTCGGCGAATTTGGAATCGATCATCTTGTCGTATTCGGGTGCGAGCGGCATGCGCCACACCAATTCGCCGGTTTCAATCCCGGCTTTGGTCAGGCGATCGGAAAGCTGATCGTTGTTGGAGAACATGCCCGCATATTCTTGCCCAAGCGCGACGATGATGGCGCCAGTGAGCGTGGCCAGATCAACCATGAATTTCGGCTTGAAACGCTGGGCCGCGTACCAGATCACGTCTGCAAGCACCAAGCGCCCTTCCGCGTCGGTATTGATGATTTCGACTGTCTGTCCCGACATCGACTTGACGATGTCGCCTGGTCTTTGCGCATTGCCGTCGGGCATATTTTCCACGAGGCCGATAACGCCAACAGCATTGACGCGCGCCTTGCGGGCAGCGAGCGCATGCATGAGCCCGACGACGCAAGCAGCGCCCGCCATATCGCCTTTCATGTCTTCCATGCTCGCAGCCGGCTTGATGGAAATGCCTCCGGTATCGAAGCACACACCCTTCCCGATGAAGGCAACCGGCGCTTCGCCGGCCTTGCCGCCATTCCAGCGCATAACAACCACGCGACTCTCGCGAACCGAACCTTGGCCCACTCCGAGTAGTGCATTCATGCCGTGCTTCTTCATCGCCTTAATGTCGAGCACCTCGACCGCCACACGGAGTTTTTTGAGCGCATTCGATCGTCGGGCGAATTCTTCCGGGAAGAGCACGTTGGCCGGCTCATTGACCAAATCGCGTGCCAACAAAACGCCTTCGGAGATCGCCGCGCGCGGCTCATACGCTTGACGTGCCGCCGCGACATCGCCGACAGCGACCGTCACGTGACGCGTCGATGGCGGCTTTTCGTCGTCCTTGCGTTTCGTCTTGTAGCGGTCGAACGCGTAAGCACGCAGGCTCACACCTTGTGCAAGATCGGCGGACTGCTCTGGCTTCATTGCCCCACCCGACAGTTCGGCAAAAATCGTGGCATCGCTGGCCGAACTCGGCAGCTTGCCCATGGCAAGGCCGCCCAGCTTGAGAAAATCCTTCGGGTTAAGCTCGGACGCCTTGCCGATACCCAGGACGACGAGCCGCGCCGCCTTTAGGCCCGCCGGGACGACGAGTTCCAACGCGGAGTTTTTCTTGCCCGTGAAGCGTTCGGCCTTTGCGGCCCGCGCAATCAGATCCTCGGCAGATCCCAAGGCCTTCCGAGTCGCAAGCCCGAATTTGAGGGCATCATCGCAGAACACTATGAGAACGCCCTTGGCAGGGGCAGCGAAAGGGCCAAAGCCAAGCTTGAGGGCGTTGGTCATCGTCAGAAGGTCCTTTTTTGTGGCGTTTCAGCGAGTTGGATTCCGCCGGGCCCCATATGGCGCACCCTTAACCCATCTGCAAAGCCCCAATCGGCTGCAATTCGGGCTTTTTCCCGAGGTTATGCCGCGTTGCCCCCTAAAACAGAGGGTATGTGGGCAATGGTTTCCCCGGCAGAAAGGGTTTGAAAATGTCCGAAAACGGAGACGTGGCCCGTCCGCCACATTTACATTTTGTTGTGCATGTTCAACGGCTTTGCCTTTGCCCGGCCATTTTGTCAGGTGATCAAGGTAAATCTGACGGGGGTTGAGTTTTAAGCTGAAAGCACTTCGCGTCCGGTGGGGAGCCGAACGCGGGGGTCCGGTACGTGCCGGATCAGGGGACGATGCTGCGGATGGGGTCTATCAGTCGATATATTTTTCGCACCACCTTGGGTGCGTTCCTGGTCGTGCTGGTCAGTTTGACCGCCGTGATCTGGGTCACGCAGGCATTGCGCGACATCGACATCATGACGAACCAAGGCCAGACCATTCTGGTCTTCATCGGCATTACTGGGTTGATCATACCGCTGCTTGTTCTGGTGATCGCTCCCATCGCGCTGCTGATTGCGGTCGCGCATGTACTCAACAAATTGTCCAACGATTCCGAAATCATCGTGATGAACGCGGCCGGCATGTCGCCCTGGATTCTTTTTCGGGCCTTCGTCATGGCGGCGATCGTGGTCTCGGTGCTTGTGAGCGCGATCAGCGCTTATTTTGCACCGAAAGGCTTGCGAATGCTGCGCGACTGGCTGACTGAAGTGCGCGCCAATGTCGTGAGCAGCATTGTGCAGCCGGGACGCTTCACCACCATTGAAAGCGGCGTCACCATTCACATTCGCGAGAGACGCCCGAACGGTCAACTTTCGGGCATTTTCCTGGACGACCGGCGCAATCCCAACGAGCGCATCACCATTCTTTCGGAGATAGGCGAACTACTGGATAACAGTAGCGGTACCTACCTCGTCCTTCAAAAGGGTGTCGTGCAACGGTACGAGGCCGGTCAGCGCGATCCGGCGATGGTCGTGTTCGACCGCTATGCGTTCGATCTCTCGCAGTTCGCGGGAGGCGCCCAAGCCGTAAAATATTCAATCCGCGAGCGCTATCTCTGGCAGCTGCTATTCCCCGACCCGAAAGATCAATTCTACATCGAACAGCCCGACCAATTCCGGGCCGAATTGCACGACCGTTTGATTGCGCCATTTTACCCGCTCGCCTTCGTCGTGATCGCCTACGCCTATCTTGGCGCGCCACGCACCACCCGACAAAGCCGCACGTTGTCAATGCTTGGTGCGATCGGGGGTGTCGCCTTGCTGCGCCTGATCGGCTTCGCTTCCACGGTATTTGGCGCCGCTGTTCCGTGGACGCTATCGCTTCAATATCTGGCGATGGCCATCGCCTTCGGCTCGGGATTGTACGTCATTCGCCGCGGCCTAATCTTGGAGCCGCCCGCCTTCATCACCGACTGGCTCGCGGCGCTCACCGAGCGCATCAGCCGGCGTTTTGTGTCGCCGTAAAGTAACGCCATGCCGATCTTCATGGGAACACTCGCGCGATATTTTGGACTGCGTTTTCTGAGCGCAGTGCTGGTGGTGTTCGCCGGAATATTCGCACTGGTCGCGCTCATCGATTACATCGAGTTGATGCGCCGCGCCGGCGATATTCCCAATGTATCCGCCGTGCTGGTGGCAAAAACTTCTTTCTACCGCGTACCACAGGTCGTTGAACGCATTCTGCCGTTCTGCGTCCTGATCGGCGCGATGTCGTGCTACCTGAATTTGTCCCGACGCCTGGAGCTTGTGATTGCCCGATCCGCCGGTTTGTCGGCATGGCAGTTTGTTACGCCCGCGCTTTTGGTCGCATTTCTCGTCGGCATCGTCGCAACCGCCATCTACAATCCGGTGTCGGCGGTCCTTCAAGAGCGATCCAAACGTTTTGAAGCTGAATTGTTTGGCCAATCTGCCAACGCGCCGAACCGCAGCGGGGGCACCTTCTGGGTCAGTCAGCGCACGGACGACGGCCAAGCCATCATCAACGCCGCCGGCAGCCGCGATCAGGGGGTTAATCTCAGTGGTGTGTCGGTGTTCCTGTTCGATGCGGATGGGCGCTTCAAGCAACGGATCGAGGCCCGTGCCGCCGGCCTCGAGCCCGCGCTCTGGCGGCTGCGCGACGCCCGGATTTACGCCCTCAACGTACTGCCGATCGACCAGAAGGAGTTCTTGCTCAAGACAAGCCTGACGCCGGAGCAAGTACGCGAAAGCTTTGCCACACCAGAAACGGTCCCGTTCTGGGAACTCCCACAGTATATCCAGATCGCCGAACACGCAGGGCTCGTAGCATCAGGC
>JBATYN010000331.1:0-6144 GCA_049674125.1 Pseudolabrys sp.
CCGTGCTCTCGCGAGCGAAGCCAAGATGACCCCTGTGCTCGCTCCCGCACTCGACCATTTCGAGAGTCGCACGGGGTTTCTGGAAGCGCGCGGAATCGATGTGAAGCGCGTGCGTTTTTCAACCGCCTTCGGACGCGGCTTCGACTATTACACCGGCCTGGTCTTTGAACTCACGGATCCCAAGCGCACCGGTGATCCACTGGTTGCCGGCGGCCGCTACGATGAATTGCTCTCGCGGCTCGGTTCGGCTCAACCGATCCCGGCCGTTGGTTTCGCGGTGTGGATCGAACGGCTGGCCGTCTACGGAGGCGCATCATGACCGCGCCTTTGGTACTCGCCGTGCCGGCCAAGGGCCGCCTGCAGGAGAACGCAGAGGCGTTTTTCGCGCGCGCCGGGCTAACGTTGATCAAGCCACGCGGCGCGCGCGACTATCGCGGCGCTATTGCCGGGCTGGACGGAGTCGAGATCGCTTACCTGTCTGCATCCGAAATCACGAGCCAGCTCGCGGCGGGTGCTGTGCATCTCGGCGTGACCGGCGAAGACCTGGTTCGTGAGATGATCCCGGACGCAGACAAACGCGTCGTACTGATCGAGGGCCTCGGTTTCGGCTTCGCCAACGTCGTTGTGGCCGTGCCGCAAGCATGGATCGACGTTCGCACTATGGCGGATATCGATGACGTCGCGACCGGGTTCCGTCAGCATCACGACCGCAAAATGCGGGTGGCAACGAAATACATGAACCTCACGCGCGACTTTTTCTCGGCGCACGGTGTCATCGACTATCGCATCGTCGAAAGTTCGGGTGCGACCGAAGGTGCGCCTGCGGCCGGCACCGCGGAGATGATCGTCGACATCACGACGACCGGCGCGACGCTCGCTGCCAACGGCCTGAAAGTCATCGAGGATGGCACCATCCTGCGGTCGCAGGCAAACCTCGTGGCATCCCGTGGTGCGGCTTGGGAGAAAAATGAGCGGGATCTTGCCCGCGTTATCCTCGACCGGGTCGCGGCGCAGGCGCGTGCCCGTGCGTTTCGCGAGGTACGGGCACGCTTTCCAGCCGGCACCGATATGCTGGTCGAAAATGCCAAGAGGAAATTCAATATCGAGATGCCGTTCGGTGGCCCCAGCTCATCGGGGATGCTGATCCTGCACTGTCCGCCCGATCAGGTGTATGCGCTCACCAGCTTCCTACGCGAAAATGGCGCCGAGGCAGTTGCGGTCGCCGATCTTGACTACGTGTTTTCGCGCGACAACCCTCTGTATGCCAAGCTCGAAGCTGGCCTAACCGCCTAGCCGTTACTCAACCTTGATGTTGGCGGCCTTGATCATCGGCCACCATTTTTTCACTTCCGCTTGCTGATATGCACCAAGCGCTTCCGGCGTTTGCTTTTCGCGTGGCGGAATGTCCAGGCCCGCTTCTTCCATCCGCTTGCGCACTGCGGAGTCGGCGAGGGCCTCGACGAGCGCCGCGTTGAGCTTGGCGACGACGTCTTTTGGCGTTCCCTTCGGAACCCAGACACCGGACCATAATTCGACGTGGAAACCCGGAAGACCGGATTCATCGACGGTCGGAACATCTGGCGCTGCCGCGAGGCGTTTGTCGGAAGTGACCGCATAAGCGCGGATTTTTCCAGCCTTTACCTGCGCCAATGAATTGGAGGCCTGGTCGACAATCAGATCAATCTGTCCCGCAACAAGATCGAGCAAAGCAGGGCCAGTGCCACGATAAGGGACAAATTGCAATTTGGCATCGATCAGTTGCCCGAAATACACGCCGGAGAAATGCGCACCAGACCCGACACCGGCCGTTCCAGCCGTCGTCTTGCCGTCCTGCGCTTTGATCCAGGGGATCAATTCCTTCAGATTTTTTGCAGGAATCCCGTTTCTCGAAACGATCATCATCGGATTGCTTGCGATCAGCGCAACGGGCTCGAGGTCCTTCACCAAATCGAAATTCAATGGATAGATGGCACCGTTGATCACGTGCGTTCCGAGATGGCCGATGCTGAGCGTGTACCCATCAGGCGCTGCGTGAACCGCACGGCCAACGCCGATCGTACCGCCCGCGCCGGTTACGTCTTCGACTATGATGGGCTGCCCGAGAGACTGACGCATGCGGTCGCCGAGAATGCGCGCCAATGCGTCTGTTGGGCCTCCGGCTGCGAAGGGAACAATGATGGTGATCGGCCTCGCGGGGTAGTTTTCTGCCCCAGCTGCCGCGACTCCAGCCAGCGCAAAGGCCAGAGCGGCAAAGATTAGTTTTTTCATTGGATCCTCCCGGTGGCGCTATTAAGCGCCTTGGAGAAAATCATCTGCTCACAACGATGCAAAATCAATCGGCTTGTGCCGATCGAGCGTGCGGCGCATCGGCGGCAAAGGATATTTCAAGCCGCTTGCGCAATTAAACAGCACGACCTGTTCCGTGCGTTTCACACGACCATCGGCGAGACTTTGCTTATACGCTGCATAAGTTGCGGCGCCTTCCGGGCACAACAAAAAGCCCTCCTCCCGCGCCATTTCATCGAGTGCAGCACCGATCGCATCGTCAGACACCGCGATTGCGAAGCCCCCGCTTTCGCGCACGGCGCGGAGAATAAGAAAGTCGCCGATGGCCTGCGGCACGCGAATGCCGGAGGCAATAGTATGGGCGTTTTCCCAGCGGGGTGCGTGCTCTTCACCGGCCTCGAAAGCCTTCACCATTGGCGCGCAACCCGCCGCTTGCACAGCGATCATACGTGGGCGCTTCTCGCCGATAAATCCGATCGTTTCGAGTTCGGCGAATGCCTTCCACATGCCAATGAGGCCCGTGCCGCCACCAGTCGGATAAAAGATGACGTCCGGCACTTGCCAGCCGAGCTGTTCGGCAAGCTCGAGGCCCATGGTTTTCTTGCCCTCGATCCGATACGGCTCCTTCAGAGTAGAGGTATCGAACCAGCCCACCTTGGCTTTGCCTTCACCGACGATCTTCCCGCAATCGTCAATCAGGCCATTAACGCGATAAACGGTCGCGCCTTGCAGCGCTATTTCGCTGACATTCACCTCCGGCGTATCTTCCGGACAAAAGATCGTGGATTTGATCCCGGCGCGCGAAGCGTAGGCAGCGAGCGCCGCGCCGGCATTGCCGTTCGTCGGCATTGCCATGTGCTTGATGCCGAGCGCCTTGGCCATCGACACTGCCATCACGAGGCCGCGCGCCTTGAACGAACCGGTCGGAAGGCGTCCTTCGTCCTTCACCAAGATGTCGCCGCCGCCGAGAGCCCGCGACAGCCGCGGCATTCGCACGATCGGCGTCATCAATTCGCCCAAGCTGACGATGTCCTCAGCTTTGCGAACCGGCAGCAATTCGCGGTAACGCCACAGATCGGGCGGCCGCGCTGCCAGCGTCTCTTTGCTCAGCGCCTTACGGACGCCTGCCAAATCGTAACGCACCAACAGCGGTTTTCCGGCGCGCGAAAGGTTGTGCACCTGGTCGGCCTCGTAGTGCTCGCCGGTCATCGCACACTCAAGGTGCGTGACGAAACTCGGAAGCTTGGCTCTCAAATTGTCGTCGTGCTGCATGGTCAAGCCCGGTTCACTGCACAGGCAATCGTCAATTGGCGTCGCCGCGCGGCCCGCGCGCACGGAACACCACGAAGTGGGAGAGTGAGAAATTAACGGCAAAGCTGACCAGGATCGATGCCAGCTTGGCCGGAAGCACGGGCACGAAATAGGAAAGTGCGACCAGCGTCGCGGTGCTCGCAACCATGCCAGCAACTCCGGAAGCCGCGAACGCTGCGTAGTCACGCCATCGCAGGATTCGTCCCGACTCCGGACCGAATGTGAAGAGAGAGTTCATTGCATATGAGAACGTCACCGCCACGAGCCAGGCCACGACGTTGGCGGGCACCAAAGGCCAATGCAAAAAAGTGGCGGCTGTCCAAAAAACGCTGAGATCGACGGCCGTGTTAAAAACGCCGACCAGCGCAAAGCTTGCGGCTTTGAGCGCGATGGCGCGCTCATGCCAAGCCGTTGTGAGACGGCCGAGGATACTCTGGAGGGGCGCCGGGATCATCGTCCGCTTTCGATTAGCACGGCAAACCAAGCCTCGGTAGGCCGGGGCGCGACAGCGACGCTCCGGTGCGGTATAGATCGCCGACAACACGGAAGCGACAGGTTACCAAAGATGGCGGTGAAACCGACCAAATCAGGCACCCGCACACGATCATCATCGTCTCCACCGACAATGTCGATTGTCGTGCCGCTGTTCAATGAAGCCAAGGGGCTGCCAGGGCTGCATGAGCGCATCGCCGAGGTCGCGCGTTACCTGGAGAACAAACGCGGATTAGCCGTTGAAGTCATCTACGTCGATGACGGCAGCAGCGACGGAACCAATGCCATCGCGAAATCCTTACCAGCCATACCGGTTGACATCCAGGTCATCACCCTGTCGCGCAACTTCGGAAAGGAAGCCGCGCTTCTGGCCGGCCTTGACCATGCCCGTCACGGTGCCGTGCTATTCATGGATGGCGATGGTCAACACCCGCCGACTCTGATCGATACTTTGGTCGCGCGCTGGCTCGATGACGGCTACGACGTCGTTTACACCGCCAAGGCGCATCGTGAGAACGAGTCCTGGGCACGCCGGACAGGCGTCAGGTGGTTTTACGCGCTGCTCAACTGGGGATCGCGCCACAAAATTCCGGAAGATGCCGGTGACTTCCGCCTGCTGTCGGCACGCGCGGCGGCAGCGTTGCGGCAAATGCCGGAACGCAACCGTTTTTTCAAAGGGCTGTCGAGCTGGATCGGCTTTCGCCAGGTGCGCGTCGACTACCAGCCGGCGTTGCGCGAACATGGCGCAACCACTTGGAGTGTTTGGAGCCTCGTTGGCCTCTCGATCGAAGGGCTCACGTCGTTCTCGGTGGCACCACTGCGGGTTGCCAGCTTGCTCGGTGTGCTGCTCGCCGTAACTGCGCTCTTCTTCGGCAGCTGGATCGTGCTTCAGACCCTCCTGTACGGCCAGGACGTGCCGGGCTATCCCTCGCTGGTGGTCAGCGTCATGGTCATTGGCGGCGTGCAGCTCATTCTCATCGGTGTACTGGGCGAATATATAGGCAAGTTGCTATCTGAAATCAAAGCACGGCCGGTCTATTTCGTCGCCGAGCACAGCGTGAAGCGCGCGAGTGGATCGGCCAAAACGCGGCCGATCACGTCTCGCGCAGCCGAATAAGCACAGTCACATGCAAACGGCTCGCCGCCGTATATGGATGTGCGCGGACGACTACGGGATTTCTCCAGGCGTCAGCGCCGCGATTCGTGAACTGATTTTGCGCGGACGTATCAACGCGACTTCGGTTATGGTGGCGGCGCCGAATTTCAATAGTGATGAAGTGGCGGCACTCGATGCGCTCATTTCAGGCGAAAAGCGCGCCGCGATCGGTTTGCATGTCACGTTGACGGCCCCGTTCAAGCCGATCAGCGCGGATTTTACGCCGCTGCTGCATGGTCAATTTTTGCCGCTCAACAACGCGTTACGGACAGCGGTCGCCCGCCGCTTGCAACCAGAACGACTTGAGATCGAGATCGCGACTCAGCTTCGAACTTTCATAGATGCCTTCGGCCGGCCCCCCGATTTTCTCGATGGTCACCAGCACGTCCACCTGTTTCCGCAGGTGCGCGACGCCTTTCTCAAAATTGCCTCAGAAGGTGCGCCCCGTGCCTGGGTGCGGCAATGCGGCCGCGCGCGTCTGGCGCGCCGCCTGCACGACCGTAAGGCGCTAACGCTCGACCTTTTGAGTCTGGGCTTTCGCGGCAAGGCCAAACGACTGGGAGTGGCCGTCAACCCTGCTTTTGCCGGAACATATACTTTCAACGCGAAGGCCAAATTCGACAAGATTTTCCCGCGTTTCCTGTCCGGCCTGCCCGATGGCGGCCTGATCATGTGTCATCCGGGATTTGTCGACTCAGAACTCGTAGCGATCGACTCACTCACGGCGCTCCGCGAGCAAGAGTTCGCTTTTTTTAATTCCGATGCTTTTCCGAAAGTGCTGGCCGACCACGGTATCGCGCTGGTGCGTGCAGATTTTCGCGACAGCCCATGATCCGTCTACAGCACGATGACCCTGGTGCCGACCTTCACGCGATCATACAGATCGATCACGTCAACAT
>JBATYN010000332.1:0-22854 GCA_049674125.1 Pseudolabrys sp.
GCGAAGGTTGGGGACGCTACCCCCACGTTAATCCTTGGGCGCGCTGCGGATGCCGAGGTCTTGCTGCGCGCAATAGAGAGTGGCGCGGTGAAGAAAATCTGGCCTGTCGGCGTGCTTTCGCCGTCGTTTGCCGATAGGGGGCAGTCAATCCGTGGCATTTCGGTTCTTGGCGATATCGACGACCTTGAAAGCACCATTGCCGACCTGGAGGCCCGCGGCACCCGGGTGATGCGCCTCGTCCTGGCGCCCTCGGCGCTGACGCCCGAGGCCCGACCGGAAGCAATATTGACGCGCGCGCGCCGGCTCGGTCTGAGCATCAGCCAGCTGCCGTCGCTCGACACTGACGGCCCCGCCGTTCAATTGGCGCCGGTGGCAGTCGAGGATCTTCTGCTCCGCCCCAGCGTCAAGATCGACTACCGGCGGCTTGAGGATTTTGTTGACGGCAAGGCGATTATCGTCACCGGCGGTGGCGGCTCGATCGGCGCCGAAATCTGCGATCGCATCGTCACGTTTGGCGCTTCGCGTCTGCTTGTGATCGAGCATTCCGAACCCGCTTTGCACGCAGTGCTGGAAGCTCTCAAAGGCAAGCAAAGCGACGCGGAAATCTCCGGCCGCATCGCCGATATTCGCGATCGAGAGCGGATCACGAGCCTTGTCGCGCAATTCAAGCCAGACATGGTTTTTCACGCTGCGGCGCTGAAGCATGTACCAATGCTCGAGCAGGACTGGGACGAAGGCATCAAGACCAACGTGTTCGGTTCGATCAATGTCGCCGATGCTGCCGCGGCCGCCGGCGCGACGGCGATGGTGATGATCTCGACGGACAAGGCGATCGAGCCGGTCTCCGTCTTGGGCGCTACGAAGCGCCTGGCCGAGATGTACTGTCAGGCGCTGGACGATGAATTCGCGCGGCGCGTCAGTTCTGGTCGGCGTGCAATGCGTCTGATCTCCGTCCGGTTCGGCAATGTGCTCGCCTCCAACGGTTCGGTGGTTCCGAAGTTTAAGGCGCAGATCGAAGCGGGCGGGCCGGTCACCGTGACCCATCCGGACATGGTGCGCTACTTCATGACCATTCGTGAGGCGTGTGACCTCGTTATCACTGCAGCGAGCCACGCGACAGGTAAAGTGAACGGCGACGAATCGATCTATGTTCTCAACATGGGGCAGCCGGTTAAAATCGTCGATCTTGCCGAGCGCATCATCCGGTTGAGCGGGCTTGAGCCCGGCCGCGATATCAAAATTGAGTTCACCGGCATTCGTCCGGGTGAGCGGCTGCATGAAATTCTGTTTGCCCGCCAGGAAGAGACCGCTGACATCGGCATCCCGGGAATCGTCGCGGCCAAGCCGGTTCGGCCATCGCTCGATGCCATCCGTGCTTGGGTAGCGACTTTGGAACAAGGTGTCGCTCGCGGCGAGCGGGCCGCGATCTATAACGTGTTGCGCGACGCTGTGCCTGAGTTCCGCGGCGAAGCGGCTTGAGGAGAGAGGCCGTGGACCTAGCAGAGTTTTTCAAAGCGGAGTTCGCCGAACATCACGATGTCGCCCGCCGTTCTGAGGCAGCGTTGTCCGACTCGTTTGCCAAGCTGGTCGGTGCGTGCGTCAAATCGGTTCGTGCCGGCGGCAAGCTGTTGTTTTTTGGCAATGGCGGCAGCGCAGCCGACGCCCAGCACCTCGCAACCGAATTGACCATTCGCTACAAAGCCAATCGTGCTGCGATTGCTGCGATCGCTTTGACCACAGACACGTCGGCTCTCACCGCTGCCGGCAACGACCTTGGATTTGACCGGATTTTTTCGCGCCAGATTGAGGCGCTTGGGCGGGCTGGTGATGTCGTCATTGCTATTTCCACGTCGGGCAAAAGCCCGAACGTGATCGCGGCGTTGAAACAGGCAAAGACCATGGGGCTCGTCACGGCGGCCCTGGGTGGTAAAGGCGGTGGTGACATGGCGGGGCTTGCCGATCATTTGTTGATTATTCCGTCGGACACGACAGCTCGCGTCCAGGAGATGCACATCACGCTCGGGCAGATGTTGTGCGGCGCCCTCGAGATCGAGCTCGGTTTGGCTGCAAGCCCATGAATTTACTTGGCTTTTGCGGCCAGCCGCCGCTGTTCGCCAATTTTACATTGTGAAAATAGCGTTCCTTATCCTGAAAGCCGCTTGACTCGATGCCATGGCGTGATTTTCCCTGCCGCCAGGGAGAAACGCATCCATGAACGCCACCATCCTGCCGGGTCCAGGTGCAAACACTCGGGCCCAACCCGCGCGAAACGGCGAACGCCACAGCATCCAGTCGGTCGACCGTGCACTGTTCTTGTTGGAAACAATTGCCGAAGCCGGCGGCGAGGCGACGCTGACAGATTTGGCCAACCGCACCGGTCTCAACATTTCGACCTGTCATCATCTGCTGGCGACGCTGATCCAGCGCGGCTTTGCGACCAAGGTTCCGGGCCGGAGGCTCTATGCGCTTGGAGCTCGCATCATCTATCTCGGGCATGCTTGCCTGCAGGTCGATCTACCGCGCCGGGCGCAGCCTTATCTTGAGGCGGTCAATCAATCGACCGGCGAAACCGTGCATCTGGCGGCGCTGCAAGGCGATCACGTCGTCACGCTTTCTGTACGGGAAGCGCTGCACGCCGTCCGCGTCGACACCGGCAAAATCGGCAAGCTCGAGGCGCCACACGCGACCTCGGTCGGCAAGGCGATCATGGCCTGGCTGCCGGAAGATGAAATCAAGCGCATCCTCGCCGGCGGTATGAAACGTTACACCGACAAGACGATCACCGACTTGCCGGCGCTGCTGGAGTCCCTCCGCATCGTGCGTCGCAGCGGATATGCAATCGACCGCGAAGAATTCCTGCCCGGCGTTATTTGCGTCGGCGCCGCCATTCGCGACCAGGCGGGCACCGTTGTCGGCGCCATCAGCGCTTCGACTCCAATGATGCGTGCGAGTGACGAGCACATCGCGTTGATGCGCGACCAGATTACCACCGCAACACGCGGACTGTCCGCCGAGTTCGGCGAACCTGGCTCTCAATCCAGCGAGCGGCCTCAAGCCGTCGTCAACTGATCGGCGCTTCACGCGCACAGCAATTTACATTGGAGGATCTATGTACGCGCCGCCCGGGGTGAAAACCAACCACAACGAATTTCCAATTCCGGACAGCCAACGAGCCTGGGTGCTCGGCGAGCCGGGCGAGCTCAGCATTACGAGAAAGCCGGTGCCGGTTCCGAAGAAGGCTGAAGTTTTGGTGCGCATCGACGCGGTCGCGATTTGTGCGACCGACCTTGAGATCATCTATCATGGGCCACCGGCCTCGATCCAAGGCGGTTTGCCGTTCAATAAAAATTTCACGCCCGGCCACGAATACATGGGTACGGTGGTCGCGCTCGGTGCGGGCGTCGACGAATACAAGATCGGCACGCGCGTTGCGGTCGAGATCCATGCCGGTTGCGGGCAGTGCAAGCGTTGCCGGGAGGGCATGTACACGTCCTGCCACAACTACGGGCTCAACTATGGCGACGTCGACAAGGGGCATCGCGCCAACGGGTTCACGACCGACGGCGGGTTCTGCGAATATCAGGTCAATAGCATCAACACCCTCGTTCCTATTCCGGACGAAATGTCCGACGAGGAGGGCACGCTCGTCGTCACCGCAGGCACGGCGATGTATGCCCTCACCGAACTTGGCGGGCTTGTGGCCGGCGAGAGCGTCTGCGTGACCGGCCCAGGCCCAATCGGCCTGATGGCGGTGGCTGTGGCCAAAGCGCTCGGTGCCCAACCAGTGATACTCACGGGCACGCGCGACAACCGTCTTGAAATCGGCAAGCAACTCGGCGCCGACGCCGTGGTCAACATTCGCAAGACGCCCGATGTCGTGGCCGAAGTGAAGAAGCTGAACGGCGGCAAGGGTGTCGACTATGTCGTCGAATGCTCGGCGGCCACCAGCGCGGTCAATGATGCCGTGCGGATGGTCAACCGTGGCGGCCGCGTCTGCTTGGCTGCCTTTGCGCACGAGGAAGTGCCGGTCGATGTCGCGCACATCGTGCGCAATAATATCTACATGTATGGAATCCGTGGCGAGGGCAAAAGCGCGACACATCGCGCCGAAGCCTTCATGCAACAGAAACGCTTCGACGCCACAAAGATCCACACACATACCTTCCCGCTCGACGACCTGCCGACAGCAATCCGTTACGCCAAGGATCGGGTCGAGGACGCCATCAAAGTGGTGGTGAAGGCGAAAATGAACGCCGCGCAGAAGGAAGCGGCGGAGTAAGAGCCGCTCCATGGTCCGAGACGCGGGGCCCCGCCCGGCGTCTCACCAAAAAGCGAACGAAGCCTCATCCTGAACAGCCCGTCGAAGGCGGGCGGCTCGAAGGGCGAGGGCGCCAGGGAACGCACATGCTCACCTGCGACGACTATCTGACGCCGAACTCGCTGGATGAGGCCTTTGCCGCGATGGACACCAATCGTGGCCGCTATCGTATCGTTGCGGGCGCGACTGACACCTTGCCGTGGGCGCGTGAGGGCCGGGCCGGCGACGTCCACATACCTGCGCTGATTGATGTTTCTAAAATCCCGGAACTGGGTGAATTGTCCGTCGGCGACAAAAGGGTGCGCCTTGGAGCGGCCACGCCCATCCAGCGATTTCTTGACGATCCCGCGCTCGCCCGTGCGCTGCCGGATATGCCGCGTTGCGCGGTATGGTTCGCCGACGACCAGATTCGCGCGCAGGCCACAATCGGCGGGAATATCGTCAACGCCTCACCGGCCGCCGATGCGACGCCCTGCCTGATTGCGCACGAAGCAGAAGTCGAGCTGGCGCGAAGAGTTCGTGGCAAAATTGCGCGCCGCCGTATGCGGCTGGAGCAATTTATTGTCGGCCCAAACCGCACGGCGCTGGAAGACGGCGAATTGCTGGTTGCGGTCGAATGCGACAGCTTGCCGGGCTATGGCGGCAGCTTCGAGAAGGTCGGGCACCGCCGCTCGCTGGTGATCTCGCTGGTGTGCCTGGCAACACTGGTCAAACTGGACGCCGCGGGCAGGCGCGTCGATGACATCCGCCTGGCCATCGCCGGGATCGCGCCGAAGCCGATGCGGCTGACGGACGTCGAGGCATTTCTGCGCGGCGGCCCGTTGAGTGCCGATCGAATGCATGAGGCCGCCGAAATGCCGCTCGGGCTTGTCGCCTCGCGCACGCGGCAGGACTATCGTCGAGAGGTGGTGCGCGGTTTCATGCTGCGCAGCCTGACCAATGCCGCCAGACGCGCCGGCGCCGATCCCTCTGTGCTCACGGGCGAGCTGGAGGCGGCGTATGGCTGATCTCCGGTTCACCGCCACGATTAATGGTCGCAAAGTCGCGCGAAGCGCCAAACCGCACCAGCGTCTCCTCGATTTCATCCGCGACGATCTCAATCTCACCGGCAACAAAGAGGGCTGTGGCGCGGGCGAGTGCGGGACCTGCTCGGTTTTTGTCGACGGGGTGCTGATGAAGTCCTGCCTGCTGCCGGTGGCCAAGGCCCAAGGCGCGAGCATTGAGACGATCGAGGCGCTGGCGAAAACCGGCGAACTGAGCGTTTTGCAGAAGGCGTTCCATAAAGCCGGGGCCAGCCAGTGCGGGTATTGCATTCCGGGGATGGTGATGGCTGCGACCGCCGCGCTCCGTGCCAATCCTTTCGCCAGCCGCGAAGAAATCAAGGAGCGGCTTGGCGGCAATATCTGCCGTTGCACGGGGTACCAGAAGATTTTCGACGCGGTCGAGATGGCACGCGATGTGCAGAACGGGCGGTTGCCGGCAGCGGTCCTCCTGGAGGCCGACACCCAGGATGCGGTTATTGGCAAAGCCGTTCGCCGCATTGACGCGCCAAGCAAGGTCTCCGGCCGGCTGAAATACGCTGCCGATATGACGATGCCGGGGATGCTGCACGTGCAGGTGCTGCGGTCGCCGCATGCGCACGCACGTATCGTGTCCATCGATACGTCAGGTGCCGAAGGCATGGCGGGTGTCGAAGGTGTCATCACGAGTGCCGATGTGCCGGGCGAGGACGGATTCGGCGTTTTCGTCAACGATCAGCCGGTTATGGCCCGCGAAAAGGTCCGGTATGTGGGCGAGGCGGTCGCGGCCGTGGCGGCCGAAGATCCGCTCATCGCAAAACGCGCGCTCAGCGCCATCAAGGTCGTTTATGACCCGCTGCCGCCGGTCTTCGACCCGCACGAGGCCCTACGTCCCGGTGCTCCCGTCCTCCACCCCTCCGCGCCTGACAATGTAACCAAACACATTCCAATTCGCGTCGGCGACGTTGAGAGAGGCCTTGCTGAGTCCGATCTCGTCGTTGAAGAAACATATACGACGCAGGCGATTGAGCACGCCTACCTCGAGCCGGAAGCCGGCCTTGCTTACGTCGACCATGACGGCGTCGTGACAATCGTTTCGCCCGACCAGAATGTCACCCATCATCGCCACATGCTAGCGCGCATTATTGCCAAACCGATCAGCAAGGTGCGCTTCATTATGAGCCCGGTAGGCGGCGGCTTCGGCGGCAAAGAAGATATGATCTACCAGGGCATGCTGGCGCTGCTCGCGATGAAAACGCAGCGGCCGGTGCGGCTGGTGTTCACCCGGGAAGAATCGATAATTTCTACTGCAAAGCGTCATCCCTCACGCACAGTGTTGCGTATGGGCCTGGTGCGCGATGGGCGCATTCGGGCGCTGGAAATGAAGATGATTTGCGACGGCGGCGCTTACGGCATGTCGACCGAAGGTGTGATGCGGAAGGCGGCGATCCTGGCGGCCGGGCCCTACGTCATTCCAAATGTCAAAGTCGACACCTACGGCGTCTACACCAACAACACGCCTTCCGGCGCGTTTCGTTCTTTTGGCGCGCTGCAGACTGCATTTGCAACGGAATCCCATCTTGATATTTGCGCCGAGCGGCTTGGCCTCGATCCATTTGAAATTCGCCGCGTGAACGCGATGCGCGACGGTGCCGTGACCCATACCAAAGCCACGCTTGGCTCGGTCAGCCTTACCCGCGCACTTGATGCGTTGGAGAAAGCGTCAGGCTGGGAGGGGGGTGCGCCGGTATCGCGCGGGAACATACGTCTTGATGTCGATCGGGCCGGCATTCGTCCCCCTTGCGCGCTTGGTGCGCGCTTTGCGGACGAAACTCCGGAAGCGGCGGAGTAGGCGCATGGCACGCAAGCGCGGACGAGGGATGGCGGCCTGCTGGTACGGCATCGCGCGGACTGCGGTGGTCGATCGCGCCGCCGCCTGGGCCGAAATCGACGACGGCGGCAGTGCCAAAATCGTCACCGGCGTCACCGAGATCGGCGAGGGCATCCTCACCGTCCTGGCGCAGATCGCCGCCCATGAGATGGGCGTAAAGCCCGAGCACGTGGTTATCGGCGACAACGACACTGCCCGCGCCCCCGAAGCCTCGCATGCCGGCGCCAGCCGCCAGACCTACATGATCGGCAATGCCGTAGCGCTCGCCTCGCGCGAGGCGCGCAAGCGTCTGGTCGAGGTGATGGCCAATGTTTGGGACATCGACGTCGATCTCATCCGAACGGGCAATGGCGAGGTCTGGGCCGAAAATACCAATCACCGCGTCAGCATGGGCGAGGCGGTGCACACGGCAAAAAGTCGCGGCGTGGTGCCGGTCGGCTCGGGGACATTCGGTACCGATACGACGGGCCTCGACCCGGTCGATGGCTCGGGCCGGCCCTGGCAGGCCTATGTGTTTGGTGCGCAGGTCGCCGAAGTCGAAGTCGATACGGTGACTGGCGAGGTGCAGGTTTTAGGCATCTGGGCAGCGCACGATGTCGGCCGCGCTGTCAATCCGCAGGGCGTGGAAGGCCAAATCGAGGGCGGGATCGTGCAAGCCCTCGGCCAGGGCTTGATGGAGGACTACAAGCTCGACAAGGGCCACACCAGTACGTCGGGCTTTGCGAAATACATTTTGCCGACCGCGCTGGATGTGCCGCACGTCAATTCGATCATCATCGAGGATCCCGATCCGCTCGGCCCCCTCGGCGTCAAGGGCGTCGGTGAGCCCGCCATGGTGCCAACAATTCCGGCGGTGATGAACGCAATTTACGATGCCGTCGGAGTGCGCATCACGGCGCTGCCGGCGACACCGGAAAAAGTGCTGATGGCGATCAAGCAAAAGGAACGACAAGAAGCGCAAATGGCGGCACAAGCCGCCGAGTGAACGCAAAGTGGAGGAATTCATGAAGGCAATTTGCAACGGCCTGTTCGGCGTCGCCGCTCTGGTGATGGGATGTCTGCCCGCCGCCGCGCAGAATTATCCGACGCGCCCGATCACGATGGTTGTTCCTTATCCGGCCGGCGGCCCGAGCGACGTGGTTGCGCGGATCATGGCTGACGGAATGAGCAGGGCGCTCGGCCAGAACATCGTGATCGAAAACGTCGGTGGTGCCGGCGGGACAATCGGTACCGCGCGTGCGGCGGGTGCGGAGCACGATGGCTACACGCTGCTTGCCGCCAGCATGGGGTCTCACGTGTCGGCCCCCGCACTTTATGCCAACCTGAAATACGACTCGACCAAGGACTTCGCGCCAATCGGGCTGACGGCGAACGCACCGGCGGTGGTCGTTGCGCGAAAGGATTTCCCGGCCAAAGATTTCAAGGAGTTTGTGGCCTACCTCAAGAAGAACGGCGACAGCGTGAAACAGGCGCATGGTGGCGTTGGTTCTTCCTCGCACATGGCTTGTTTGCTGTTCACTTCCGAATTGGATCTCAAGCCGAGCCTGGTGGCGTATCGCGGCACTGGCCCAGCCCTGAATGACGTGATTGGAGGGCATGTTGATTTCTTCTGCGAACAGGTCGTCAGCGTTCAAGGCGCAGTTCGTGGCGGTACGGTGAAGGCTTACGTGGTATCGGGAAACACCCGCTCGCCGGCATTGCCGGATGTGCCGTCGGCAAAGGAGGTCGGCGCCAACGAGTACCAAATCAATATCTGGAGCGCGATTTTCGCGCCGAAAGACACGCCAAAAGCTGTTGTCGACAAGCTCAGCGACGCGCTCAACAAGGCGCTTGACGATCCGGCGGTCGAGAAGCGGCTGCTTGAACTTGGCGGGACGGTGCCGCCGAAAGCTGAGCGCGGTCCTGCCTATCTCGCAAACCTGCTCAAATCCGATATTGCGCGCTGGAATCCGGTCCTCAAGGCGGCGGCGGAGAAAACGAACTGATGCTAACGCGCAGCGACAGCGACGGTGCAATGCGTGAACGCGCCCGCGCGGTCGCCGCAGCCGGCGGCGTGGAGCAGGCGCTGGCCAAAGGCCTCCCGAAGCTGGTCGAATGCACTCTGTCCGAAGCGGTGGTGCTTGGGATGCTCAAGCAGGGCGTCCGCAAGTATTTCGCAATCTTCGGGCACGGCTCGACCGACCTTGGCGAAGTATTGCGCGTGTATGAAGAAGAAGGCGCAACGCGCACCATCAATTGCCGCAATGAAGTCGAAATGGCGCATGCGGCCACCGCGCTGCGCTGGCAATACGGTGAGCTTTCGGCAGTTGTGACGTCGATTGGCCCCGGCGCCATGCAGGCTTTTGCCGGTTCGCTTGCTGCCGCATCGAATGGCGTCGGCGTCTATCACATCTATGGTGACGAGACGACGTTCGGCGAAGGCTACAACATGCAGCAGGTGCCGAAGGAAGAGCAGGGCCTGTTCGGCCGCATGACCGCCGTCATGGGCCAATCCTACGTGCTGCACACGCCCGAAGCCGTACGCGATGCCCTGAGGCGCGGCGCCTTATGTGTGAATCATCCTTATCGCGCCGGTCCGTTTTATCTACTGCTTCCGCTCAATACGCAGCCGGCGCGGCTGACCGTCAATCTCGCGGCTCTTCCAACGAGGCCTGAGCTAACGAAGCTTGCGCCCGCCGATGATGCGGTGATCGAACAGGCAGCGGCAATGATCGCGAAATCCAGCAAGGTTGCCATCAAGGCCGGTGGCGGCACGCGCGGCCATGACGCGGCAGTCAGGCGGCTGGCTGAGGCCGCAGGAGCAACGGTTGTGCTTTCACCCGGGTCCACCGGAGTGTTGCCTGATCAGCATGCGCAGAACATGCATGTTGGTGGCTCGAAGGGTTCGATCAGCGGCAATTATGCAATGGCGGAAGCCGAGCTCCTGATCGTTATTGGCTCCCGCGCCGTCTGCCAGGCGGATTGTTCGGGGGTCGGCTACAAAAACGCCCAGGCCGTGATCAATATTAACGGCGATCTCGCCGATGCCCTGCACTACAACAACACGGTCGCGCTGCTGGGCGATATTTCCGCGGTTTCGGACCGGCTTTCTACGAAATTGGAGAAGGCCGGAGCAAGCAAGAACAAAAGCGCGTGGCTCAAGACATGCGCCGCTAAAAAAGCCGAGTGGTCTGCTTACAAGAAAAAGCGCTTTGAATGCCCGCCGCTACGCGATGAGACATGGCAAAAAGCCGTATTAGCCCAGCCCGCCGCGATCAAGATTGTGGCCGATTTCGCCAGATCGATCGGCGCCGGCAAATTCTTTGACGCCGGTGACGTGCAGGCCAATGGCTTCCAGATCGTCGAGGACGATCGCACTGGCGATACGTTTACGGAATCCGGCGCCTCATACATGGGTTTTGCCGCCAGCGCGCTATTGGCCTCTGCTGTCGCGGACAAACCACGCTACAGTATAGCGTTTTCGGGCGACGGCTCCTTCATGATGAACCCGCAAATCTTGATTGATGCGGTTGAGCACGGTGTGCGTGGCATGATTGTGATCTTCGACAACCGCCGCATGGCCGCGATTTCCGGCCTGCAGCTTGCGCAATATAAAAACGAATTTCGCACGAACGACCGTGTTGCGGTCGATTATCAAAAACTTGCATCCGCAGTATCGGGCGTTATGGCTGTATCCGGCGGTGACAGTGCCGATTCCCTCCGCGCCGCTTTGAAATCCGCGCGTGCTCACGATGGCTTGTCCGTCGTCCACGTCCCCGTCTATTGCGGGCCAGACGAATTGGGCGGCCTCGGCGCATGGGGTGAATGGAATGTCGGCAATTGGTGCGAGGACGTACAAACCGCCTGGATCAAGCAGGACCTTTAGCGGTATGGAACGCCCGCACGCCATTGGGAGTTCCTATGCCGACATGAATTCGCTTTCGCCGCGGAACTTTGCCCGCGGCTTTTTGGAGGATGAAAAATGACCGATTCCAGGCACCCGCGAACCGACAGCCGCGAAAAGCCGGTGCGCGCAATTATCGAAGCTGAGCGGGAGCGGGATAAGGGAAACGACGACGAAGTCGCGACAAGTTCCGACGACAGCTTTCCCGCGAGCGATCCGCCGAGCTTTACCGGCGTGACCACCGCGGCCGACGTTGAGCGGAAGAAAAAAAGGCCGGCAAATCCCGGCTAGTCAAATTTCATATTCAGCAATTTCTCGGCATTTCCGCAAAAAATCTTGCGCTGGTCTGCCGGGTCGAGCTCCAGTTTTTTGATTGTCTCGATCGTCGGCGCGATCGGGCCAAGCGGCGTATCGGTCGCGAATACGACTTGGTTGGCGCCAAAGAATTCATAACCACAGCGTGTCGCGTGGACGCCGCCGCCAAACATGGCGGTATCGGCGTAAAAATCATGGAGATAATCCATATGCGGCCGCTTCAGAGACGGCAGGATCTTCGAATAGTCTTCGTCCGAGGTGCGTTGCCCAAGTACCTTGAGGCCGGGACCGACGCGGCCGTCGTAATAGGGAATCATCCCACCAAGATGGTGCGTAATGATCTTCAGTTTCGGATAGCGGTCGAACAATCCAGAGAAGACCATTCGCACCATCGCGACGGACGTCTCGTAGGGCCAGTGAAAACACCACCACATTTCAAAGCGTGATTTTTTCTCGGATGGATAGTCCGGCATTGCCGCTGTGCCGACGGGATGTAGCCATATCGGCAGGTCGAGTTCGGCCATCGTGGCAAATATTGGCTCGAACGCCGGGTCGTCGAGCGGCCGGCCCGCGACGTTGGTATAGAGCAGCACGCCGCGCGCGCCCAGGTCTCTCACCGCGCGACGCGCCTCGGCGACCGAGCCTTCAACGTCGGTCATGCACAAAGCGGCCGCAAAGCCTGGAAAACGCTGCGGATATTTTCGGCACAGCTCGGCCATCGCGTCATTCGCGATGCGGGCAAGGTTCAAGCCCACGTCGGGCGCTGCGATATCTTCGATCGCCGGATTGGGCAGTGAAATAATTTGCCGATAATCGCCGAACGCGTCCATTTCCTTGAAGCGTGCGTCAAGATCGAACAGTTTTGTGACGCCCCGGAGTCGCTTACCAATGTTCTCCAGGTTTGGCGCAACTCTGGTCATCTCCTGGAAAAATCGATCGGGAAAAATGTGGCAGTAAATATCGATAATCGGGCTCATGGTTTTCCTTCCGCTTCTTTTTCCAGCACCAGATGACGTCGCAATGGCAGTGCCTGCCAGCCAAGGCGTTCTGCGACCACTCCCCAAAGGCCCTTGGGCATCCAGAGCATGACGACAATTGCGACCGCCCCCATCATCAGCAAGTAAATGCTGCCAAGATCGGCCAGCGTCTGACGCAGAATGAAGAAAATGATGGTCCCAATAATCGGTCCTTCCACTCGCCCGACTCCGCCTATGACCGTGATGAAGATGACAAAGGCGGTCCAGTCGTTCACGCTGAATGCGGTGTCCGGTGAGATGCGCAACTTTTGTAAAAAAATCAGCGCGCCGACCATAGATGTTCCAAACGCGACGAGGATGTAGACGATAAATTTGACGCGCCACACATCGATGCCGTTGCTTTGCGCGGCCAGTTCATTGTCGCGGATGGCCGTGAGCGCGAGGCCGTGGCGCGAGCGGAGCAGCATCACGATCGCGCCAATTACGGCAGCAGCGAGCGCGAGTGCCAGCCAATAAATTTCGAACTCGCGCATCTGGCGGCTCGGCGCCATGGCGATAACCACTGCGGACGGCAAACTGACGCCAGAACCGCCGCCTAATGCAGAGATTTGCGACGCAAGCAGGCGAAATACCTCCGCCACCACCCAGGTGCCGATAGCGAAATAGGCGCCGCGCAATCGAAAGATCAGCAACGCGACCGGAATTGCCACAAGTGCTCCGATCGGGCCGGCAATGAAGATCGCTGCAATCGGGTGAACGTCGAGGAGCATTGCGAGCGCGAATAAAAGATAACCGCCAAGCCCGACGAACGCCTGTTGACCAACCGAAACCAGCCCGGCGTAGCCGGCGAGCAGGTTCCACAGGCTCGCCAGCGCCACGAACGTGAACATCTCGGCGAGGAGCCGCATTGTCTGCCGGTCGCCCCAATAAGGCGCACACGCCAATACGACGAGCACCATAACGAATAGCGCGACACCAATACGGCTCGATCGCGTGGCGTGTTCGACGATCATCCGGAGACCTTCGGAAACAGGCCTTGCGGACGCACGGCCAAAATCGCGAGAAATACGATGTGCCCGGCGAGCAGCTGCCAGCCGGGATCAATCTGTGCGCCAATCGCCTGTGAAACGCCGAGAATAATGCCGCCGGCCAGCGTTCCCCACATGTTTCCCAGTCCACCGATGATGACCGCCTCGAAACCGAATATCAGCCGCGCCGGACCGATGGCCGGGTCGAAATTGGCTCGCACTGCGAGGAAAACGCCGGCGATCGCGACAACCGCAAGAGAAAGTGCCATCGCCATCGCAAATACATGACGGGTATCGAGGCCCATCAGCTGCGCCACGGATTGATCGTCGGATGTCGCGCGGAATGCGCGCCCAAGGGCCGTGCGATAAAACAGCAACTGAAGGCCAGCGATGACAACCAGCGCGACAATAAATTGGATGAAGGGCAATAGCCCGATCCACACCCCATCCAAAAGCTGAAACGTTTGGGTTTCGATGGCGCCGGCCTGCAGTCTGCGGCTATCGGCGGTGAACAGCTCCAACAGGCCGTTCTGAATGATAATGGAAAGACCGAAGGTTACAAGCAGTGGCGGTAACAGGTCGTCACCGAGCGTGCGGTTGAGCAGGCCGCGTTGCAGGGCGTAGCCGATAAACGCCATCGCAGGAACGACGAGCAGGAGTGAGGTGAGTGGGCCGACGCCAAGCGACTGCGTCACCATCAGCGACACATAAGCCGCAAGGACGATCAGGTCGCCGTGGGCAATGTTGACGAGCCGCATGACGCCGAAGATGAGAGAGAGGCCGGCGGCGAACATGGCGTAAAGACCGCCAATCAAGACACCCTGCACGATGACATTCAGCCACTGAATCATCATTGCACTCCGAAATACGCGGCTGAAATCGATTCGCGCGTCATTTCGTGCGCCGGCCCCTGCAAGGCGATACGGCCCTCTTGCAGGCAATAGACATGGCTCGCAGCTTTGAGGGCCTGCACGATGTCCTGTTCGACAATGATCAATGACAGGCCTTCCGCAACGATGTGCGGGAGCTGTGCATAAATGTCTCGCACGATGATCGGGGCAAGCCCGAGGCTGATTTCGTCGCACAACAACAATCGCGGGTTCGACATCAGCGCGCGCGCGATGGCCGCCATCTGTTGCTGCCCGCCTGATAAGGCCGGCGCGGGTAAATGGCGGCGTTCGGCCAGCACCGGGAATAGCTCGTAGACGCGTGCGAGCGTCCAGGGCCCGGCACGGCGCGATTGGCCGCCGATCAACAAGTTCTCTTCGACGGTTAGCGACGGAAAAAGCCTGCGTCCTTCTGGCACCAAAGCAATGCCACGCTTAAGCGCGTCGAAGGCGCGCACCTGCGTCGTAGGCGAGCCCGCAAAGAGAATCTCGCCGGAATGCGGATGCATCAGCCCTGCGACACATTTGAGAAGCGTGCTTTTGCCGGCGCCATTGGCGCCAATAACCGCAGCTACTTGCCTGGCTTTAACGCTTAATGAAACGCCAAATAGCGCCTGGAAATCACCATAGAATGTATCGATTGCCTTGATCTCGAGGAGCGGGGCATCAGGCATCGGCGGCGATCCCCATGTAAATTTCCGCCACCTGCGGACTGCTGATAACCGTGCGTGGATCGCCTTCGGCGATGAACTTTCCGCCGTGCAGAACCATCAATCGGCCGACAACAGCGAGCAGAGCGTGCACGATATGCTCGATCCAGATGATCGAGACGCCGCTCGCCCGCACGTCCTTGATGAGCGCAATCAGCACAACACACTCGTGTTCGGTGAGGCCGCCGGCGATTTCGTCGAGCAGCAGCACGCGCGGCTTCGTCGCCAACGCGCGTGCAAGTTCAAGCCGCTTGCGATCGAGCAGTGTAAGGCCACCCGCACGCTTGTTTGCCTTGTCCGCCAGGCCACAGCGGTCGAGCAGCTCTGCGCAGCGATGATAAACTGCTGCCTCGCGCTCGTTCGATCCGAACGCCGCAGCGACGACCACGTTCTCAAACACGGTCATGCCGGAAAACGGCTGTGGGACCTGAAATGAACGGGCGAGGCCCTTCCGGCAACGATGTTCAGGCGGCAGGTGTGTAATATCCTCACCAGCAAAGAGCACACGGCCGGAATCCGGCGGGACAGTACCGGTTGCGATGCTGAACAGCGTCGTCTTGCCGGCGCCGTTCGGGCCGATGATTCCGAGCGCTTCGCCGTCCTGAAGCGCGAGGTCGACACTATCGGCCACCACAATGGCGCCGAATCTTTTGGACACTGTCTCGAGTGTGAGAATCGGGGCCATCGGTGGCGATCAGGAAATCGGCTGTAGTTTGCCTCCGAGCGGAATATTCGGCGCGGTTTTGTTTTCAGCAATGACGAGGTCGAACTTGTCGTTCTTGTGTTGCCATTGCCCTGCGACCAGCGGCGTCTTGGTGACGTTTTTCACCGGCGCTCCCGTCCATTGGATCGGGCCCACGATCGACTGGTAGTTTGTCGCGACAATCGACTCGAGGATCGATTTCGGGTCGTTCAGGTTTTTGGCGCGCTTGAGGACATCGATTACTATTTCGAACAATGCGTGTTGAAAGCCGATGGGCTGTGTCCAGGGCCGATTGGACGCTTTGGTGTAGGCGTCCGTAAGCTGCTGGCAGCTTTGTCTGGTGAGGCCGGATTTGAATGGATGGTTCGGCGTCCACCAGATTTCGCTGGTCAACCCGTTTCCGCGCGCGCCCAGGGACTCGATCACTGAAGGAAACAGTAGCGCTTTTCCGATCGTGACGATCTTTGGCCTGAAGCCCTGTTGTGCGGCCTGTGACCAGAAGGTCGCGAAGTCTGGCGGGATCATGTTGCCAGTCACGATCTCCGCGTTTGCCGCTTTAAAGGCTGATATTTGCGACGTGAAGTCGTTGTTCATGAGCTGGTAGCGGCCGGGGTCGTGCAACTTGTAACCGGCTGTGGCGAGCGCGGGTGGCAGTCCAAGCTTGGGATCGCCCCAGGCATTGCCATCGGCGTCGTTGGGAAAGAGGCCCCCGACCACTTTGTTGGTCGGGAGCTCGTCCCACAGCGCCAGGAACGAGGCGATCACATCCTCGAGGCCCCAAAAGAAATGATAGGTCCACGTGAAGCCCTTCTTCGGGTCGCCCTTGCGGCCAAAGAAATAAGGCTGCCACGGGCAATTGGTGGTGATGCAAGGCACCTCATTGACCTCGGCTTGGTCCGAAACGGGATTCGTGGTGTCAGGCGTCGCCGAGCCGACGATGAGATTGACCTTGTCGCCGAGGATCAGTTCGGACGCGACTTCCGCCGCGCGGCTGCCGCTGGACTGACTGTCTTTGGAAATAATCTCGACTTTGTAGGCCCTGCCGTTGTTGTCGAGGCCTTTGCTCAAAATGCCGCGCACTTGCTCGAGAATGAAATTGTCAGCCTCGCCGAACCCGGCAAGCGGCCCCGTCTTCGGGCTGACGTGACCAATTTTGATGACTTGCGATTGCGCTTCTGCCGGAAGCATCCGCAATACGACGGGAGTGGCGATGACGCCCAGCCCGGCTTTGACCAGTTTACGTCGGGAGATTGTCCCACGGTCTTTCATTGTCGCCTCCCTCTGTCGATGTGCCCCTCATGTGTCGTGAGCACGTGCGCTTTTCAGATGTTGCAACACTCTCGAACGCAGTACGGCTTGCTGCTCGCCACTCCATTTGCGGAAACCTTGGCCCGATTTGAAGCCGAGCTTGCCGTCCTTCACGAGCTTCTCGAGATATGGCGAGGGGCCAGGGCGGTTGTCGATGTCCGGCAAGACTGTCTTGTGGATCGCCAGCGTTAGGTCGGTCCCGACCATATCGGCGTTCTCCAGCGGGCCCAGGACAGCGAGGCGCCGGCCAAAGGCCGCCTTGATGACATCGTCGACGGTCTCTGCGTCGCAGATGCCTTGCTCAACCAATGCAATTGCCTCGCGCCACAATGCGTGCTGCAGGCGATTGCCGATAAAGCCCGGCACGTCCTTCTTCACGTGCGCCGGCTTTTTACCTGCGGAGGCGTGCAGCTTCATGGTGAAGTCGATCGCCTGTGGCGACGTCCATTGCGTCTCGATCACTTCGACCAAGGGAACGAGATAAGGAGGATTCCACCAATGCGTGCCGAGCGCGCGTTCGCGCTGCGTCAGGCCGTCCATGATTTTTGTGATCGGTATGACCGACGTGTTGCTGGCGAGGATAGTGTCAGGACGAACGTATTTCTCGATCTCGCCGAACAATTTCTGTTTGAGCGGCAGGTCCTCGAGCACGGCCTCCACGACATAGTCTGCGTCGCGCACCACTTCACTAAGGTCGGCCACGGGCGTTACGCGTTCGACCGCGCTCGGATCATCGCCAAGGTCTTTCAGATTGGCGAGTATGCGGGCCTTCGCGCTATCAAGCGAAGCTGCAACTGCGTCATAGATCGTCACGTCATGGCCGGCGAGCGCGAACACCTGCGCGATGCCGTGACCCATCAAGCCGGCACCGATCACCGCGATGCGCGTTTTGGCCATTTGTTATCCCGCCGTGTAACCGCCGTCGGCGTAAAGGATGTGGCCGGTATAAAAATCGGAGGCTTTCGATGCGAGGAAAAGGAGCGGTCCCGCGAGATCTTCCGGTTCGCCCAATCGGCCTTTCGGCACCCGAGCCAGAAATCCCTTACGCACGTTTTGCGCCCGCTCGGTGTCCTCGTACATCCAGGCGGTAAGCGGCGAGCGGAAAACGGTCGGCCCCAGTGCGTTCACTGTGATGCCGGTCTCGCCCCATTCGCAGCCGAGCGCCTTGGTGATGCCGTCAACCGCCGACTTCGACGCGCAATACGCGGTGTAACCGGCCGGATGACCGAGCAACCCGCGCGCCGATGACGTGAGGATGACTTTGCCGCCAGGTTTGCCTTCCTGGCCTTGCTTGAGCATCTGCTTGCCGGCGGCGCGCGCCATCAGCCAGGACTGGTTGACATTGGCGTCCATCACATCGAGGAAATCCTCGACCTTCTGATCGACGATCTTCGAAACTTTGTTGAGACCGGAGGCGACAACCAGGATGTCGACACGGCCGAACTTGTCGACGGCAGCCTTGACGATCTTGTCGCAGTTTTCCTCGGAGCTTGGCCGCAGCGCGACGATCTCTGTCTTCCCGCCGAGCTTCTCGCATTCCGCTGCGACCTTCTTCAGCTCATCCGCCTTGCTCGCGGCCAGCACCACATTGGCACCGGCGCCAGCAAAGGTTTTTGCTGCCAGCGCACCAAACGCACCGGAAGCGCCGGTAATGATGGCGGTTTTGCCCTCGATGTCGAACAAAGACAGCGGATTCTTCAGAAACTCACTCATGACGCGCCTCACTTTGGCGGGTTGGCCACCGCAACCACGATTGAACACACTTCATTACCGCGGTTGATGATCTCACGTGTCTCATTCGGCTCGATCACACACGAGTCATTGGCTTTCAGCACAGTTTCTTTGCCATTGACGATGATGGTGAGTTCGCCGCGCAACACGAAATAGACCTTCTCTGGCGGCGAGGCGTCGGGCCCGGCGCCGCCGCCTGGCAAGAAGTGTGAGTATCCAAATACGAGACCTTTGGTGCCGCCGGCTTCCGCGCCGAACAGTCGCAGCGAGGTGTAGTTGCGGTGATTGGGCGCCTCGTAAGGCTTGGCGTCTGCGAAACGTTTAACGTGCATCAGAACTTCCTCCCCCGCTCGATTTTATATTTTCCCGCCGGATCAACGATGGCAACCAGCCGCACGATGCAGCCGTCACCGCGATCCCAGTTCCATGGGAAATACGCGAAGGTCGCGCGCTTGCCGGTGACCTTGTCGATGTCGCCGCCGACATTCTCGATGCCCATGATGCCGTTCTTGAAGAGGATGCGGTGGACTGGCTCCCACTCGGGGAAGTCGTCTTTCCAATCGCGCCCCCCCGACCATTCGCGGTATTCCTCGGCCAGGTGCGGATGGAGCGGCCCGTTTCGCTGCGGGCCGATCGCAGTCGCGAGCGGGTGGTCGTTGGCCTGCGTGTCGTGGCCCACCACCTTCACTTTCTTTTTGACGAACCATTCGCCGGCAGAGGGCACAAAGCCCGGCGCGCGGCAGAAATAGTCTTCGCTATCTTCGTAGAATTTGTGCCAACCGGTATTGACGATCACCACGTCGCGTGGCCGCACGATCTTGCCGCAGGCCTTTTCGAGATCGTCGCCGGTGATCGGCTCCCACTTGTTTTTCGGGATCGACACCACAATGCCGGAGCCAAAGAAATGCGGCAGCGGCACTTCGTCGATAAAAGGCGTGCCCTGGATCACGTGCGCGGGTGCGTCGATATGCGTGGTGTTGTGCATCGACGTCGTTATGCGCTGCGACAGGACGCCCGATTTTGCCATATAGTGAATGCGCTCGATCTTCACGTCCTCGAAATACGGCCAGTTCGGGGACTGATAACCGAAGCGGTGGGACAAGTTATAGAACTCCAGCCCCATGCTGTTTTTAAGGTTTTCTTCGAACATCACGCCGCGAATTCTTTTGGCCACGGCATCCTCCCTAGTTTGCGCGTTCGCGCTTGGTGCCTTATCGAATTTGTCGTTCGTGCCGCAGCGCGTCAGGCTGCAGCGGTGTTCATATGACGTTCCAATGCATTCTTAGTGGCGAGCAGTCGTTCGGTGATCAATGCCTGGCGAGTCTGGAACCGCTGACTCGGGACGGGGACTGAAATGGCAACGGCATTGCCAAGCGGGTCGTGGAGCGCCACACCGACAGCGCAAACGCCGAGCGTGTGCTCTTCCCGATCAAAAGCAACGTTCGTACGCCGCACAGATTTTAAATCTGCGAGCAGCGCGTCGAGACGCGTGAGCGTTTTCGGTGTTCGCGCTTCGTAAGTGCGGCCGATCAGCGCTTCGATCGCGGAATCGGATAGTTGCGCAAGATACGCCTTGCCATTCGCGGTGCAGTAGAGCGGAAAGGTATCACCAACCGCGGAAACGGCGCGCAAACGTTGCGAACCGATCACTTGGTCGATAAAAACGAGGTGGTCTTTCTTGACCGTCGAGAGATCGACGGTCTCGTGGAGTTCCTCGGATAGGCGTTCGAGAAACGGCCGAGCCGAAGAAATAAAGTCGCTGCGCACGGACGCGGCCAGTCGAAGGATCGTTGGGCCAAGTCTGACGCGACCATTGGGCGTTGCCGCTATGACGAGCTTCTCAGTTTCGAGCGCCGCGACAATTCGCTGTACGGTCGAACGCGCGAGGTTCACCCGTTGTGCGATCTGGCCCAGGCTTAAGCCGGCATTCTCTTCTTCCAGCGCACGCAGGATCGTGGCCGCGCGCGCGATGACCTGGACCTGGCTTTTATCGTTGGTGACCAGCCGACTCATGACGCTTCCCATGCCCATACCGATCGGCGGTCTATTGCCGCCTTGCATCGTGGGACACCATAGCCCAAAATCCGATACAGCTAAAAGCGAAAAATATGGCAGCACTGCTGCCTGAGTTGAGGAAACGCATGGTCAAGAAAATTGCGCTCGAAGAGCACTTCCTGGATCCCGCAACCGAAACTTATTGGCGCCCGACGATGGTCGACGTCGCGCCGGCCAGGACGGCCCAGCTCTACGCGAGCCTGACTGATTTCGGCGAGCAGCGCCTGCATATGATGGACAAAACTGGCATCGCGCATACCGTGTTGGCGATCGCGGGTCCCGGTGTGCAGGTGGAGCGCGATACAGCGACGGCCGTGCGCGCCGCGCGCGCGTCGAACGATTTCCTTGCCAAAGAAGTGCAGAAACGGCCGGACCGCTACTCCGGCTTCGCGCATCTGGCCATGCAGGACGCAAAAGCCGCCGCCGACGAGCTGGAACGCTGCGTGCGCGAGCTCAAATTCCGCGGTGCCATGATCAATGGCCACACCAACGGGAAATATCTCGACGATCGTTCCTATGATCCGTTTTGGGAACGTGCCGCGGCGTTGGACGCACCCATTTATCTGCATCCGGCCGATCCGGTCGCACCGCTGCCGGCGATCGCCGGCTACAAAGTGTTGGCGCGTCCGATGTGGGGTTGGGGCGTGGAGACGGGTTCGCATGCGCTGCGCATCATCAGCGGCGGCGTCTTCCACCGTTACCCGAAAGCGAAGCTCCTGCTCGGACATCTCGGCGAGACACTGCCATTCCAGCTCTGGCGCTTTGATAGTCGATCGGCGCCTTATGGCTGGAATTTGCCAAAACCGCCGTCGCAATATCTCAAAGAGAACGTCTGGGTGACGACCTCGGGCATGTACGATCTTCCGCCGATGCGCTGCTCGGTCGACGCACTGGGGCGCGACCGCGTTATGTTCTCATCCGACTATCCCTTCGACTGGCCGGGCTGCGACTTCATCGACACGGTGCCGCTCGACGAAGGCTTGCGCGCCGATATTGCCTACAACAATGCGGCGAAGCTGTTCGGGATTTGAACGCTATTTCGCGTCAATCACCCGTACCGGTTTGCCGTCGAGCCATGCCCGGATATCCTCGACGACGTCCGGGAAGTACTTGCGGTAGTTCTGCTCGCTGACATATCCGAGATGGGGTGTGATCACGACGTTGTCCATCTTACGGAACGGATGGTCGAGCGGCAGCGGTTCGACATCGAAAACATCGAGCCCGGCACCGGCGATCGTTTTGCTCTCCAACGCTTCGATCAGAGCCTTTTCATCGACGATCGGTCCGCGCGAGGTATTGATGAGATATGAGGTCTTCTTCATCAGGCCGAGTTCTTTCGCGCCGATCAGGCCGCGCGAACGGTCACTCAAAACGACGTGGATGGTGACAATATCCGCGTTGCGGAACAGGTCGTCCTTGGCGACATAGTCCGCGCCGGCGGCCTTAGCCTTTTCTTCGGTCAGGTTCTGGCTCCAGGCAATTATCTTCATACCGAAGGCCTTGCCGACGGTAGCCGAGCGTTGGCCAAGTTTTCCCAGACCCAGGATGCCGAGCGTCAGCCCTTCGAGGTCGCGGCCAACGGTCACCTGCCAAGGGGCGCCGGCCCTCAAGCGTGCGCTTTCGAAACCGATGCGGCGGGTCAGTTCCAGCATGAGCCCGAATGCGATGCCCGTCGTGGGACTACCGGTCGCGCCGGTGCCGCAGACGGTGATGCCGCGTTCGGCGCACGCCTTGACATCGAACGAGTTGTTCCGCGCTCCGGTGGTAATGAGGAGCTTGAGATCGGGAAGTGCCTCGATGACCGTGCGTGGAAACGGGGTGCGTTCGCGCATCCCAACAATAATGGAAAAGCCCTGAAGTGTTTTTATCGCCTCGTCCTGGTTCGAGAACGGCTTGTTAAAGACCTGAATCTCAACGTCTTTGGCGACTTTGGCCCAATCGGCAAATGCCATCGCCACGTTTTGATAATCATCGAGAATAGCTGCCCGAACCATGCAAAAGCCCTTTCACTGACCCGGACGGTCCGGGC
>JBATYN010000333.1:0-1842 GCA_049674125.1 Pseudolabrys sp.
AGTCCACGGGCTAGGTCGCGTCCCTGCGACACACGAATTCGACGGTGACAACCGAAGACACGAAGTGCGGTGCAGCATTTTCAACGCTGACTGAAATCATTCAGAAAACGGCGTGCGCAAGCCGCGAAATAGGTCGAATCCGGTGTCAGATGTATGCACTGCACAAAAGCCGGGAAGCCTGAACAAAAGAAGCCACACAATTTGCTAAATTGGACATCAGGAGGCGCCATGATCTTCCGCCAGCTGTTCGACAGCACCTCGGGCACCTACACCTATCTCATCGCCAGCCGGCACGGCGGCGAGGCGCTGATCATTGATCCGGTGCTGGAGCGCGTCGAGCGCTACTTGCAGCTGGTCCGCGAGCTCGACCTCAAGTTGGTCAAGGCTGTGGACACGCATCTACACGCCGACCATGTCACTGGGCTCGGTGCGCTTCGCGACCGCACCCACTGCATCACTGTAATGGGCGAGCACACCCACGCCGATGTCGTCTCCATGCGGGTTGCTGAGGGCGACCGCGTCGAGATCGAGGGGCTGCGCCTCGACGTGCTCTACACACCCGGTCACACCGACGATTCCTATTCGTTTCTGTGGGCCGATCGCGTGTTCACCGGCGATACGCTACTGATCCGTGGCACCGGCCGTACCGATTTCCAGAACGGCGACCCGCGCGCGCAATACGAATCGCTTTTCAACAAGCTGCTCAAGCTGCCCGACGAGACCATGGTCTATCCGGCCCACGACTACAAAGGCGACACGGTCTCGACTATAGGCGAAGAGAAGCTGTTCAACCCTCGGCTCAAAGTGAAATCAATCGACGAATATGTCGACCTGATGAACAATCTGAAACTGCCCAACCCGAAGATGATGGACGTGGCAGTGCCGGCCAACATGCATGTCGGCCTGCACCAGGACGCGATCGCCAAAAAAGGCTGGGCGTTGTCGGCCGCCGAAGCGATCGCGCTACGCGGCCGTTCCGACGTCGCCATAGTCGACCTGCGCGAGAAAACCGAGCGGGAAAAACACGGCGTCATCCCGGGCTCGCTGCACGCACCCTACCCGGCACTCCCGGAACATGTTTGCGCCGGCGGCATGCTGCAGGAGCTCGCGGCGGCGACCGGCAAACGGATCGTGTTTTACTGTGCCTTCGGTGAGCGCTCGGCCATGGCGGTGCAGGCGGCGCAGGATGCCGGGCTGACGACCTCCTGCCACATCCAGGGCGGTATCGACGCCTGGAAGAAGGCCGGGGGGCCACTGGGGCACTAACCGAGTGCGCGCCTGTAATATCTGCTTGGGGTTATAAGCGGACATTCACACGCGCGGCGGGCGACGTTCAAGGCAGCTCCGAGACGAGCTTCATGTAGTCTTCCGCCGACCAAACGCGGGCCGTGCGCGTGCGTACATTGCCCAGCGAGCCAAGCGCTAAAACGAACTTCGCGACGTTATCGCCATTCGGCGCGTCGACGAAAGAGACGAGATCACTCTCGCCGCTGGTGAGGTAAAGATGTTTAATCTCGACACCCACCTTCTTGGCGAGATCGCGGGCGGCTTGCGCACGCTTTGGTCCGTCCTTGATCCCGCGAATTCCTTGGTCGGTAAAATTCATTGACAGCATGAATGTCGGCATAAGATCCCTCCATGGGATGTATGCCCCCAGCGCCGCGATCATGCGCCGAGGTTTTTGCGGCGACAAGTCGGATAGCGCGGGCGTCCCGCTAAGTGTCAAAAGCTGGCATATGTGATGGTGACTGGCATGTCCGCTTTACCCTCGAACTCAGGCGAGTGTGCGCGAACGAAATGTCAGCACAAATTCCCGTTTTGGTTCGCCTTGAAATTTAAATC
>JBATYN010000334.1:0-12064 GCA_049674125.1 Pseudolabrys sp.
GATGCCTTCGAGCGACAATGTGTTCGCATTCTTGCGCGCCTCCTCCGCTGTCTGGCAGTGGCTGCGCACGCGGAACGCCGTACGCGTCAGTTCCGGCAGATTGTCCCAATTGGCGCCCCAATTGAACGGTCCGCCAAGCGCGATACAGGCTCTAATGCGCTTGTCGAAAGCTGCCGCGCGGGGTGCGTAGTAGCCGCCAAGGCTCACGCCCCACATGCCGACGCGTTTAGGATCGAGATCCGGACGCTTGTCCACGAAATCGATCACCGCCTTCACGGGCACTTCGTAGTCGCCGCGTATAGGGAAGTCATATTGCGCTTCGCCTTGGCCGGGCCCTTCAAATACGAGTGTCGCTATCCCTCGCGCGAGAAATGGCGCCTCGTAGGCGTCACCTTCCTCCTTGGTGGAATCCAGACCAACCGCCATCACAACGACCGGCGGCCGCTCGATGCCTGCCGGCTTTCGCAAAATGCCTGCAAGCGTTTTTCCTTGATAGGGAATTTCGACCCGCGCGCCGGGCGGACGCAAGTGAGGCAATGCCGCTTGCCGACATTCGATTTGTTTTTTGTGTGTCGCTTTCATTTGCGTCTGGTCCTGCACGAACAGGAACGAAGCAAAATGATAGTAAACGCCGGCGCGCTGCAGGCATTCTCCCGCAGTCAGGAAATGCTTCTTTCCAAGCGCCTCACGTCCAAGCTGTTCGTGGTGTGCGGCCCGTGCAGACCAGGCGGCGCACCAATCGCTGTACGAGGAAATCGAGCCAGTAACTTCTTCGAAGTCCGTCAGCACCACGCCATTGGCAATAAAGCGAGGGCCCCAATGCGCGATCGCAGCCTTAAGCAAGGGGTCAGATGACATGCAAATTTCCTCGTGGTGGAACGTCAGACGGGCGTCAGCTCGCTTTTTCGTCGCGGCGGTACCATGGCATGTAACGCCGCGTCGCTCCGTTCACCAGCAATTCGAAGCCGACGCCAAAGGCCGCAAGCAGAAGCACGCCGACGAAGGCTTCATTATGATGATATGAGCGCGAATTGTAGAGAATATAGTAGCCGAGGCCGCCGACCGAGATAAAGAATTCTGCAACCACCGCGCCGATCAACGCACGGCCGGCGGCGAGGCGGACGCCAGCCAGCAGATAGGGCATGGAGGCCGGCAATACGATCCCAAGCAGCATGCTCAGGCGACCAGAGCGGAACGACTGTGCGACTTCCATAAATTCGCGCGGCACTGAACGGGCGCCATCCGCGACGTTGATAATAACGGAGAAGATTGCCGCAAAGATGATGGTGGCGATGCGCGTTGAACCCGAGTAGCCAAACCATAGCGAGAACAGCGGCAATACCACGATCATTGGCACCGCATAAAAGCCGTTCACGTAATGTCGAATGGCGCGTTCGCACACAGGGCTGCGGCCCATCAGCAGCCCGATGATGGTGCCGAATATTAGCGCAATGACGAGGCCTTCCGCTACCGCCGCTAACGTTGCGCCGGTCGCGTGCAAGAAAGCAGGATCGACAATGACGTGCGGGATCGCGGCGACGACCGTCGTGGGCTTGGCGACGTAAGCAGGCGCAAAGCCTCGCACCACCAGTTCCCAAATGAGCACAATGACAAAGCCGACAATCAGTCGCGGTACAAATGTGCCCGACCAAAGGGTGGCGATCTTTGAGGGTGGTGCGGCATTCACCACGGGAGCGGAGATGTGAATGGTCTGCTCAGCCACGTTTCTACTGTCTCCAGCGTGCAAAGTGCCGCTCGATCATCAGGCCGACCCGCATCAATCCGACGCCGATGAGTCCGATGATTAAGATCGAGGCGAAGACGCCGCCGGTGTCGAAGTTTTGCGAGGCACTCATAATAAGTTGACCGAGTCCCGTCGACGACAAGAAAAACTCTGCCGCGATCATGCCGACGAGCGCTCGGCCGATGGCCTGACGCACTCCGGTCATGGTGTATGGCAGCGTATAAGGCAGCATCACCTCCCGCCACAGCGCCCATTCGGTCGAGCGGTAAGATTTCGCTACCTCGATCAGTTCCGGCTTGATACTGCGCGCACCCTCGACCGTGTTGTAGAGCACGGGAAAAATCGCAAACAAAAACACTACCAACACTTTCGGTGCGAAACCGAATCCCATCATCGACAGAATGAACGGGATTAGCGCAACCATCGGCGTGGCGTAGAGAATCATAATGTAGGGCTCGACGCCGATACGCAGTGGACGGACGCGTGCGAGCAGCATCCCAAGCGGCACGCCGACGACGAGTGCGAGAACAAAGCCGGCGAAGAACAGCTCTCCTGAATCAATAAATTGCGCGATGAAATTGCCGCCGGTCACCAGCTGCCAAAGGCGCGCCATCGTTACCGAAAACGGCACCATAAATGCAGCGCTGGTGCTGCGCCCGGCCACCTCCCAAATAGCGAGGCCGACGAAAATACTGATCCAGAACGGCGCGTGGCGGCGAAGGGCGTTGACCTGCAAAGTGGTATCCTGTCAGCGAGGCTGAATGGCCATTTCGAGCCGGCACTCTGGATTCCGGATACGTTCGTTTTGCCAGCGTCTCGAAATCGCAACTATCACTTCACCATCGCATTGGCGTCTTTCCAAACGCTCGGGTCGACGAATTTGTCGTAACTCACCGGCTCCTTGTCAGGATTGATCGAGCCGATCTTTTTCATCAGCGCGGCGACCGCCTCGATTTTGCCGCGCGGCATGCCGTCGTCTTTCGCAGCCCAGAAGTCGATGTCGAGGAACGCCTTGAGCGCCGCTTTGTTGACCGCTTTGGTATGTCCTGTGACGGCTGCCGCCTCCGCGACCGCGTCGGCGTTTTTCGGGTCCTGCATGAAGCGAGCCGCTTCAATCATGCCGGCGATCGTGCGTACGATCGCGTCGCGGTTTTTCGCGAGATTGTCCTTACGCGCGACCATAATGAGATAATGGCTCGTCGGATTGGTATTTTTCATCGCCAGCAAAATATGCAGTTTCTTGCCCTGGTGTTCGATCTCGGCAAGGTCGTCGAGATGCAGAACGGCAAAATGCAGCTGGCCCGCGAGAAGCGCCGGGCCGGGCGTGGAACCCAGCGCGATCTGCTTTGTGTCTTCGATCCTTACGCCCGGGCACCCGGTGAGCATGGAGCGCAATGCCACTGAGCGCGCGCCATTGATAGAATCGACGCCGACGTCCTGGGCGGCGAGATCCTTGCAGGTCTTCCCTTCGTCGGTGGTTCCGATAACCCAGTCTGGATTGGGCATTCCATAAAGCGCCACCAACGGGACATCTGCGTTCGAGACCTGGTTGATGACCGGTGGAGTTGGCGACCATGCCATATCAATGTCACCTGCCACCACCGCACGCGCGGCCGCGGTACCGTTGTCGAACGGACGGATTTCAACGTTGGCACCGTGCTTTTTGAAGAAGCCTTGCTTTTCAGCGACAAAGGCGATGGTCACTGAATAGATCGGTGGAATGCCAGGAATCGCGACCACGACTTTTTTGTCTTGCGCAGCGGCCGGACCGATGCCCGCCAGCAATGCGGCTACCAATGCACATCCGGCAATCATTGTGACGGTTCTGCGGATCATTGAACCCTCCCTTTAGGCGTCATTTTTTTATTTATCGTTCAAGTTGGAATTCGGCTTCGCGAGCCTCCCGCATCAGCGTGCCCCAAACTCTTTCGCGTAGTTCGGCAAAGCGCGGCTCACGCAACGTCTCACGGGTGCGCGGTTCCGGGAGGTCTATGGAGATGGTTTCGTGAATGCTTGAGGGCCTTCCCTTGAGCACGATCACGCGATGGCCGAGGAGCACCGCTTCTTCGATCGAATGAGTAACGAAGATCATGGCGGTCGGCCGTAGTTCCCAAATTCGCAGCAGTTCGAACTGCAGAATTTCGCGTGTCTGTGCATCGACCGCAGCGAATGGTTCGTCCATGAGCAAAACGTTCGGCTCAACTGCCAGCGCACGGGCGAGGCCGCAACGTTGCTGCATGCCGCCCGACATTTGATACGGAAATGCCTTCTCGAACCCGGTGAGCCCAACCAGTTTGATAAATTCAGGCACCTTCCGTTCGATGTCGGCCTTTGGCGCGCCGGCCATGCGCAGGCCGTAAGCCACATTTTCGAATACGGTCTTCCACGGAAATAATCCGAAGTGCTGGAACACCATTGCGACGCCCGCAATCGGTTCGGTGACGCGCTCACTGCCGACCCAGATTTCACCCGTATCGTGCGGGAGCAGGCCATCGATACACCGCAGCAGCGTGGTCTTGCCGCAACCGGAGGGGCCGACAATCGCGACAATTTCGCGCTCGCCAACGTCGAAATCGATTTTGCGGAACACTTCGAGCGAGCCGTAATGCTTGCCGAGTCCCCGTACGCGAATCCGTGCTTCAGCTTTTGCAGCTTGCGATGCAGATGATGGGCGGATCGCTGATATCGTTGTCGTTTGACTTGCCACTCTGTTTACTCTGCGGCCTGTTTGGCGGGTTTGGCGTTGATTTTGGCCCAATAATCTTCAGCCTGTTTCGAATGTTGGAGAGCGTCTAGAGTCTCGAAGCCGGGCGCCATCGACCCATCGGTGCCAGCGAGAATTTGGTGATGCTCGATGTTCAGCGTACGCAGCCAGCGTTGCTGGCCCATGGTGATCGCGACGAAATAGCCGATCTCAACCAGCTCTGGCTCGCTGTAATGTTTATGAAGACGATCCCATAATTCATCGGTGGCGGGCAGATCCCAAGTGATCGCCTCGGCATAGGCTAAAGCGGCTTTCTGTCGCTCGTCGTAGCGCGTCGAACTCTCGAAATTGATCAGATCCGAATAGTCATCCTCCTTGAGGCCCGCTTTTGCAGCCTTGATCGAGCGCTGGTTGCCGCAGAATTCGCACAGGACTGAGCGCGAAACGTAGATGCGGCACAGCTCTTTGATCCTGTGATCGGCAACGCCATTTTTGAATACGTCGCGCCAGGTATTCGCAAACGACCAGAATGTCGCCGGGACATGCGCGCGAACGGCCTGGCTTTCCGGCCGGGGCGTTCCCTCGCGCGCGCACCGCTCGAATTCGGCGATCATCGCGGGATCCTTAATCGTGGACGGATCGACATAACTAATGCGAGGTTTCGACATCTTCAGTTTGCTCCCGGAAAAACGACATCGCGCACCGGCTTAGGATGCGACGTTCATAGTCTGGCAACGGGTATGGCATGTTGCCGCAACAGCGCTGCACGAGCAACGGCGACTACTGTATTTCAGTAACTCTGCCTTAGGCTTGACGATATCCAAACACTGCGTGCGGCCAACGGTAATGTGGGCGATAGCCCCGTATTTCCAGGCCCTTTTGGCCACGCAGACGATCATCACGCTGAATCGTTCCTTACCAGCAACGCAAGTATACGAACCAGTATTGTTAATTTTGTGAGAGGTTACTCTAAAGTTTATCCGGTCCTGGCTACCAGATTTAAACGCTACGAATTCATGGGCTCTTCAGCATAGAGCTAGATGCGGCAATGATTTTAGTAATTCAATACTTCCTCGCCTCTAGTGTTCACGCGAACAGACCGGGGAAGAGTTCGGTCGTGTCAAACGGGGCTAGTTGCCGTGCGTGCCAGTACCATCGTCATGATCGGGTTTGCCATCGTTTTTGGCTTGCTCGCTGTATTCATCGCCCAGGTCTGGCTCAACAACCAGGCCAGCCTACGCGCGAAGAATACGGAGCCGGCCAAGACACAGGTGGCATCGCAAACGGTCGTCGTCGCCAAACAGTCACTGCGCTTCGGCACCGAACTCACTGCTTCCATGCTTCAGGAAGTGCCGTGGCCATCTGACGCGCTGCCGGGCGGGGCCTTCGCAAAAATCAACGACATCATGGCGGGCGGCCGCCGTGTGGTGCTGGCTGCAATCGAAGCGAACGAGCCGGTGCTCGCGCTGAAAATTACCGGTGCTGGTCAACGCGCGACGCTGTCCGCGCTGGTCAAGCCGGGCATGAAGGCCGTGACCATCCGCGTCAACGACGTCGAAGGTGTCGGCGGCTTCGTCCTGCCGGGCGACCACGTTGACATCGTACTCACGCGCCAGCTGGAAAAGGGATCGGCTACCACTCAGGTCGTGTTGCAGAACACGCGCGTGCTTGCGGTCGATCAGACCGCTGACGAGCGCGCTGCCAAAGCGGCGGTAGCCAAATCAGTAACGCTGGAAGTCGACACAGTCGACGCACAGAAATTGTGGCTGGCATCATCTGTTGGCAGCCTTTCGCTGTTGCTGCGTAAGGCGGGCGAAACAGCGGAAGTACGTACGCGCAAAGTCACACTCAATGATTTGGGGACCAACGAACCCGTCAGCACCGACAAGTCGGCGACGACGACGGTGGTGGTGACGCGCGCGTCTGCGAAGCAGGAATACACCGTCCCGGCCGAGGGAAGTAATGGGGCCTCGGCTGCGGCGGCGCGGAGGGAAGTGGCCTGGTAAGTCCAGGCTTGGGATCAATGAAGGGGTGGGGAGTGTGTCGTGAACAAACACAACGAAATTAACGTCGGCTTTGGCTGGCGGTCTGCGGACAGGACCACGAAGCGTGGCAGCTGGTTGCGCGATCTTGCAATCGCGTTGGCCATCGGCATGGCGGCATCGATTTTAGGTATGGTCGGTGACGCCTATGCAGAATCGCGATCGATTCAGATCAGCGGCAATAATCGCACCGTTATGGTGACGGTGCCAATAGGCAAATCGGAAGACGTCCGCACCGATACAAGCTTCGTCGACATTACTGTCGGCGATCCCGAAGTTGCCGACGTCAATCCGCTCACGGATCACGCCTTGTCGATCCTTGGCAAAAAGATCGGCACCACGCGGGTGTCGGTGTACTCCGAAGGCAAGAAGCTGGTCGGCATTTTCGACGTGGAAGTGTCATATGACATCACCCGGCTCAAGAATGAGCTGATGCGTCGATTCCCAGGTTCACGGCTTGAGGCATCCACAGTCAACGGCCGCATCATGCTGTCGGGCGAAATCGTAGACGCGGCCAGCCTCGACAAGGCGGTGACCATCGCGCGTCAGTTCGGACCGGAAATCATCAATACTGTCTCGGTGATGTCGCCGCAGCAGGTGTTGCTGGAGGTGCGGTTCGTCGAAATATCGCGCACCGCGGGGCGTGAACTGGGCTTCCAGTGGAACCGCTTTGGTAGCCACAGCACGACTAATATCGGCTCGCAACTGCCTGCCGCAGCCCTGCCGATCAAGACGCCGTCGAGCGCCACCGATGTCCCGGTTGGCGAAGTGGCCGCCGGCGTGCTGTCCGGTGCGTCACCGTTCGGCTTCATGATTGCGCGTCTGGTTGGGAACGGAGTTTCAACCGACGTGCTGATCAACGCACTTGAGCAGAAGGGCATCGCTCGCAGTCTGGCGGAGCCCAATCTGGTTGCGTTGTCAGGCGATACCGCGAGCTTCTTGGCCGGCGGTGAATATCCGATTCCGGTCTCTGGTTCATTCGGCCAGGTGACGGTCGACTACAAGAAATACGGTGTCGGACTGGCTTTCACGCCGACAGTGCTCGGCCGCGGCTTGATCAACATGAAGATCGAGCCAGAGGTTAGCCAGATCGACACCACGCATACGATCGCGGTGAGCACCGGCGTTTCGGTGCCGGCGTTGATCGTGCGCCGCGCTTCGACCACCGTCGAATTGCGCGACGGCCAGAGTTTCATGATCGGCGGTTTGCTGCAGACCGACAATAAAAACCAGATCGACCAACTGCCATGGCTTGGCAGCGTGCCGGTACTGGGTGCGTTGTTTTCCAGCAAGTCCTATCAGAAAAACGAAACTGATCTCGCGATCATCGTGACGCCGCATCTCGTCCGTCCGGCTCGGCCTGGCGATGAAATCAAAACTCCTGCGGACGATACGTTGCCGCCGAATGACCCCGATTTCTTCTTGCTTGGAAAGACCGAGGTCACGAGGGAACAAGCGCGCGCACTCACGCCCGCCACCGCTCGTTTCGCCGTTGCAGGCGACCGGCCGCTGACGGGACACATGCTCGACCTGCCGAAGGGGGATTCCGATGCGGCGATTCAATAATGTCGTGCGTACGCTCGCGCTTGCCGGCCTATTCGCCGTACTCGGCGGGTGCTCGGAATATCTCGATCGCCGCGACACGATCGCAATGTCGGGTGGCAACGCGGTGGCAACCAACATCGTGACGCAAATGGTCGATCCCTGGCCGCCCGAAAGTGCAAACCGCAACATTGCCTTCAATGGACCGCGGATGGAAAGCGCATTCGAGCGTTACCGCACCAATCGCGTCACTGCGCCGCGAGGCATTGGTACGTCGAGCTCGTACCAGGACCCGGGCCAGGGCGGCGCGCAGAATAACGCAACGCCAGTTGGACCCACCGTGGCCCAGCCGGCAGCAGCTGTGAAATAGGACCTTCGAAGACACCATGCGCATTAGTCGTAACTCAAGCCCAAATCAGACCCGCGTGGTGGTTCTTACTGCCGATGCGGCGTTTGAGAATTCGGTGCGCACGACTTTTGGTGCGTCGTCTTCGATCGAACTCGTCATGGTGTCGGGCCGTCTTGCTGAGCAGAGCGATGCGCTCGAGGTGCAGAATGCCACCGTTGTGGTGGTCGATCTTGATGCCGGGCGCGCTGATGAAATGACGGCGCTCGCCCGGCTTATGACACGAGTTGGCACGTGGCCGCCGGTCATTGCGGTCACGCAAGCCTTTGACGAAAACGTCGCGCGTACTTTGTTGCAGATGCGGGTTGCTGACTTCCTCGTGAAACCAGTTGAGCCGATCGATCTGGTACGTGCCTGCGCTCGTGTTGCTAAGGGGCCCGGCGGCGGCACCGAGCCGACGGAAGCAAAGATTTATACCTTCTTGCCTGCAGTGGGCGGAGCGGGTGTGACGACGCTTGCGGTACAGACCGCCATGATACTGCTCAATAGCGGCGGCCAGCGTGCGAAATCCTCAACATGTCTGGTGGATCTCGACTTCCAGCACGGGTCTGTTGCCGACTATCTCGATCTTGAGCCGCGCCTCAATCTTGCGGAAATCGAGCCGCGCCCGGATCGGCTCGATCGGCAATTGCTGGAGGTCATGCTCTCGTACCACACCTCGGGGCTCGCCGTTGTGGCTGCACCGAATCGGCCGGCGGAAATGCGCTCGTTCGATCCCGACGTGGTGACCCGCCTGCTCGATCTTGTGTCCAGCAATTTCGAATATGTCGTGTTCGACATGCCGCGCACCTGGTTTTCATGGACCGATAGCGTGCTGCACGGCTCTAACAAACTTTTCATCGTCAGCGAGACCACTGTGCCGGGACTTCGTCACGCCAAGCAATTGGTCGCGGCAATCAACGAGCGGCTGGGTGAGGGTCCAAACCCGCGGGTGATCGTCAACCGCTTCAGTCAACGCATGTTCGATTCAGGTCTGCGCCGCGGTGACCTCGCGCACACGCTCGGCGACGCTTTTTTGAGCGCGATTCCCAACGACTATGCGCTCGTCCGCGAGGCGATCGACCGCGGGGTCCCGCTGGATGAAGTCAAGCCGGGCAACAAAATCACTGCAGAACTCAAGAAGCTTGTTCTGGATACCCCGGCGTCGAAAGCTGGGGGCGATGGTCAGCCTGTGCCACTGATGAAGAAACTCAAGCTCGCGGTGGTGGGCTAAGATGGTTGGCCGCTTCACAGCCCGGCGCGCCGCGGCGCCCGATTTGCCAGCGCCGGAAGAGCCGCCGTCGTCGGCCCTCGAAGGCGTTTCGTGGACCGTATTTCCCGAAGGGGCCGCCGACCCGGCTCAGCCTGCTCAGCAGAACGAGAGTCCGCTGCTGAGCGACAAATTGCTCGATGCCAAGGTGCGTCTGCACCGCCGGCTGATCGAGGAGATCAACCTCTCCGCGTTGGATAAGGCCCCGGAAGAAGAACTCCGCCGGCACGTCCAACAACTGGTCTCGCAATATGTCGTCGTTGAACGTCTTGCGCTGAATGCTCAGGAGTTGAACGATTTCGTTTCCGAAATTCTCGATGAGATGACGGGCCTGGGCCCGCTTGAGCCATTGCTCAAGGACCCGAGCATCAACGATATCCTGATCAACGGCCACGAATGCGTGTATGTGGAGCGCCACGGCGTGCTTGAGCCGCTGTCTGTGCGCTTCAAGGATGAGCAGCATTTGCTGCGCATTATCAACAAGATCGTCTCCGCGGTTGGCCGCCGCGTCGATGAATCCCATCCGCTCTGCGACGCGCGCCTGCAGGATGGCTCGCGTGTCAACGTTGCAGTACGGCCGATCGGTGTCGATGGTCCGCTGGTCTCGATCCGCAAATTCTCAAAGAAGCCCTTCAACATTAGTAAACTGGTCGAGGTCGGTGCGCTGCGCCCGCCGATGGCCGAAGTGCTCGCGGCCGCGGTGAAGGCGCGTGTCACAACGATCATTTCCGGCGGCACCGGCTCCGGCAAGACGACGATGCTCAATGCGCTCTCGGCATTCATTTCCGAAAAGGAACGTCTGCTTACAATCGAGGACGCCGCGGAATTACAACTACAACAGCCACACGTCGGCCGCATGGAAACGCGTCCGCCGAATATCGAGGGCAAGGGAGAAATTCGTCAGCGCGAACTCGTGAAGAACGCGCTGCGTATGCGTCCTGATCGCATTATCCTCGGTGAGTGCCGCGGTGAAGAAGCCTTCGACATGTTGCAGGCAATGAACACCGGCCACGAAGGATCGATGGCGACAATCCACGCTAATACGCCACGCGATGCGATTTCGCGCCTTGAGCAGATGATCGGCATGGCGGGTCTGCCGATGACGGTGGCTTCGATTCGCAGCCAGATCGCCAACGCTATCCAGCTCATTGTGCAGCTTCAGCGCCAGTCCGACGGCAAGCGCAAGGTTACCTCGATTGCCGAAGTGACTGGCCTCGAAGGCGACATCATTCAAATGCAGGAAATCTTCAAGTACGTACGCACCGGCACCGCCGCCGACGGCACGGTCATTGGACACTACCAGGCCACCGGTGTGCGGCCGCGCTTCCTTGCCCACCTCGCTAACCAGGGCATCAAGATCCCCGGCAACTATTTTGATCCATCGCAGCCGCTCTGAACGGCCATGTTCGATTTCAACCAAATCTATCTCTTCTACCTGCTAATCGGCATTTCGGCGGCGATGTTCGCCGAAGGCATTTATCTAGTCGTCTACAACAACGCCTCCTATCGCAAAAACATAAATCGCCGGCTCAAGGTGATGGACAACAAGGTGGACCGCGAAAGCGTGCTCATACAATTGAGGCGCGAACGCGGTTTAACCGGCGGTGGCGATTATCGATTGCCGATCGTCAAGTTCAACAACCTGCTGCTGCAGTCCGGCCTCACCATTGGCTTCGGCCGCCTGATGATCGTGATCGCGATCGGCGCGATAGCGACATTCGTGGGCGTTGTGACCTTTGAGGGTAACACGTTTCACGCGTTTCTTGCTACGTTGTTCAGTGGCATCGCATTGCCGCCGCTCGTGCTGAAGTTTTTGCGAGGCCGACGGCAGAAAAGATTCAGCGCTCAATTTCCTGACGGTCTCGACATGATCGTCCGATCCCTGCGTGCCGGCCATCCTGTTCCGATTGCCATCAACATGGTGGCAAAGGAAATGAAGGACCCGATCGGCACTGAGTTCGGTATCGTTTCCGACGAGTTAACTTACGGCTCCGACCTCGAAACCGCGATGCGAAATCTTTATTTCCGAGTTGGCACCGACGATTTGCCGTTGTTCGTTACTGCGGTCGCAATTCAGCGGTCGACCGGCGGCAACCTCGGTGAAATCCTGGAAAACCTTTCGTCGGTAATCCGTCAACGCTTCAAGATGCGCCGCAAAATTCGCGCGTTGGCGGCAGAAGGCCGCGCATCGGCGCTTATTTTGTCGTCACTGCCGATCGGCATGTTTGCGGTCATTCAAGTTCTGGTGCCAAATTTTTACGCGGACGTCTGGCACGAAGATCTGACCAAAATCTGTCTCACGCTGGCCGGATGTTGGATGCTCGTTGGCAACTTCATTATGTACCGCATGGTCAATTTCAGGATTTGAACCATGGAT
>JBATYN010000335.1:0-8000 GCA_049674125.1 Pseudolabrys sp.
CGTCCACGGCGACCGGCGCGGCCTTGACTGCTGAAGCCGCCATGGGCTCTTGCACCAATGGCGCGGTTTCGGGCGCGACGAATTCCGGCTCCGGCAGCAACGAACGCGACGGTAACTCGGCTGCGGACACAATTTCAGCCGTCACGATGTCGGCTGTCACGGCTTCCGGCGCCAGTGGTTCGGCATTCGCGCCGTCCGCTGTCGCTGATGATGTGTCGCTCGGCACCGCTGCTTCGGCCACGACATCGGCCGCGGCAGGCGCGTCGTTCGCGGGAGCCGCCGGCGCAACCGTCGCGACTGGCTTCGGTTTGCGATCCATGCGATAGCCGAGTGAACGCAGAATCGACGCGAAGTCTTCACCCGAAGCGCCGGTCAGTGAGGTCATGGCGCCGGTGATAACGAAGCTGCGTCCATCGAATACGCCATCCGGCTTGGGGCCTGGCGCGCCTTCGCGCCACGACAACGCCGGACGAATGAGATCGGCGAGCCGCTCCAGAATATCGACGCGCACGGCGCGTTCACCGCAAATACGATAACCCGCAGTACGATAGAGGGCTTTCGGAGTTTCTTTATCGACGGGAATCGAAGTCCGACCGCTGGCCGCGAGATGCAATAAATCGCTGACGCCCTTGGCTTCCGGACTTTCGTGCTTGATCGCCCACAATTGCGTCGCCAGCGCACGTGGTGCTGGCTTGAGCAACGCCGGCAAGTAAATGTGATAGGCACCGAAGCGGACACCATATTTCCGCAGGGTTGCACGCGCGGGCTGATCGAGGCCTTTGACCTCCTCAGCCACTTTTTGCCGCTCCAGTACGCCGAGCGCTTCCACGAGTTGAAAGGCAACGCCACGCGCAATGCCGGTGACGTCCTCAGCGGCCGTCAGCGAAAACAGAGGTGACAACAGCTTTTCGATGTGTGTTTTCAGCCAGAGATCGAGCCGCGTTTGCACCAAGTCACGCGCCGGTCCGGTGAGCTGCTCGTCGGCGATGACGCGCACGCGCGGGCGCAGGGTATCGTCACCGGCGACAAGCTTGCCGACCAGATCCCCGGTCCAGCGCAACGCGCCGTCCGTGGCAAGAATGATCTGGTCATTGGACGACTGCGAGAGTTTGGTTGCACGGATCTCGATTTCTCCGGCCAATGCCTTCTGCGCAGCTGCATTGAGCGCCTTGGCTTCAGAGCCGGCGGCGGAGGCGTCGGGCGCAAACATAAATCCGTCAAGCCGGCCGATCACGTGGCCTTCGACCGTCACTTCACCAGTTTTTCCAATTTCAGTTTCCAACATTGCGTTTTCTCGAAGCCGCCGCATCAACACGCTTGTGCGACGGTCCACGAAACGTTCAGCCAAACGTTCGTGCAACGCATCGGATAGCTTATCTTCGACAACACGCGTTACCCCCTGCCAATGTTCGGGGTCGGCGAGCCAATCCGGGCGGTTGGCGACGAAAGTCCAAGTTCTGACATGCGCGATCCGGTTGGAGAGAGTATCGATGTCACCGTCGGTCCGGTCGGCATGAGCAATATGGCGAGCGAACCAATCGATGGGGATGTTACCCTCTCGCATCAGGAATCCATAGAGGGTCACAGCTAATTCGGCATGGGTCGCCGGCGCGATTTTGCGATAGTCGGGAACCTGGCAAGCATCCCACAACCGGGCGATGGACGCCGGATTGCAAGCGAGCGAACGTACCTCCTCGTCGCGCGCGGCGTGGTCCAATACCTGAATGTCTTCGCCGATCGGCGCGCGCGTCAATCCGGGCTCGCGCGGTGCGGCTGAAAGCGAGGCCTGCAAAGCACCGATCGAGGCAAAGTCGAGATCACTGTTACGCCATTGCAGCAGGCGGATCGGCTCAAAGTTGTGGCTTTCCAGAGCCTTTACCAGCTCCGGATCAAATGGATCACACCGGCCGGTGGTGCCAAACGTACCATCACGGGTAGCGCGTCCCGCACGACCCGCTATCTGGGCGAGTTCGGCGGGGTTGAGCTTGCGGAACTGGTAGCCATCGAACTTTCGGTCCGAAGCAAATGCCACATGGTCGACATCGAGATTGAGGCCCATACCGATCGCGTCGGTCGCAACCAGGTAATCGACATCGCCGGACTGGTATAACGCTACTTGCGCGTTGCGCGTCCGCGGCGAAAGCGCGCCAAGTACGACGGCCGCACCGCCTCGTTGCCGCCGGATCAATTCAGCAATGGCGTAAACTTCCTCTGCTGAAAACGCGACGATGGCCGATCGCGACGGTAATCGTGTGATTTTCTTCTCGCCGGAATAAGTGAGCGTCGATAGCCGTGGGCGGCTGACGACGTGTGCGCCCGGCAACAACTTCTCCACCATAGGCCGCACGGTCGCCGCACCGAGCACGAGCGTTTCTTCGCGGGCGCGAGCGTTGAGCATCCGATCCGTAAACACATGACCCCGCTCGAAATCGGCACCGAGCTGGACTTCGTCAATCGCAAGAAATGCGACATCGAGGTCGCGTGGCATGGCTTCTACGGTAGAAACCCAAAATCGCGGATTCGGCGGCTTGATCTTCTCTTCGCCGGTGATCAGCGCGACCGCATCCTTCCCGGCGTGGGCAGCAACCTTGTTGTAGACCTCACGCGCGAGCAGCCGCAGTGGCAGCCCAATTAGGCCCGAGGAATGCGCCAGCATTCGCTCGATGGCGAGATGGGTCTTGCCCGTATTGGTGGGGCCTAGCACCGCTGTGACACCGGCGCCGCGGGTTCGCGATGCTCGGGTCGGCTGCGGGGAAAAACTGATAGCCATTACGCGTCCAGACTTGTGGCAGCGCCTAAATCAGGCCCTGTCACGCCCTTTTCTGTATCACAATGTGACGGTGAACATGCTCGTGGTTAAGCTTTGGAACGAGTCTGGAACGAACCGCGCCCGAATCACTGACTCCGGCGCTGTATGACTTCGTTCACGGCGATATCTGGCAAGCCCACCCTCTACAGGCACAAGATGGAGTAGCGCGAGGTCGATTCGATCGCAGTTTTGTCTCCCTAAGTGTTAACGCGGCAACGGATTCGCCCGGCGCGAAAGAGTCAAGGCCAATGACGACTATTCGGTCTTTGTGCCATTGGCCGAGGCACGGGCAGGCGTTGGCACCGTGATAAATTCGCTGGCCTGGAGTATTGCTAGGCCGATCGGTGTTGGTCCCTGCGCGCGATACGGCACCAGCACACGTGTGCCCGCGACCGGGGCGAGCCATACTTCCATATCCCGCTGTCTCGCGAGGTACCTGATCGCCGCTCGCGACGGGATGTAACCCGCGACCGGTGAAAAATAGGCTGCACAAACTACCACGGGCCCGGCATAGCCCTTATCCGCTTTGACCTTATCCATCCGCTTGAACGCAAATTGCATGTCATAGCGCAAACGACCGTCAAAAATTGCCAAGGTTCTCTGACAGGCCTCCGGTGACAGCATATCGCCAGTGCCCGGCATGCGGACTATTGAAGCGGTCATCGGATCGGAAACATTGTGCTGGAGGTTTTCCGTAAGCGGCACGCGCTCGGGGTCGTTATCCAGCGGGGGGTCAATCGTAAAGTCTTTAATATTGCCGTTGTTGATGGCGATCCGAATTACGTCGGTTTTCTTTCCTCCGGTAATGGTTGCGGCGTAGATAGACGACAACAGCCGTCCGCCATTCAGTGTGCCGTGTGCCGTGCTATCGCCCTGTCCGCCGGTGAACGCCCGCAATAGACCACTAGTCGAACCGCTTGCTGACGCCGTGTACTGGGTATCAGTAATATCGATGGTCCACGTGCCATTGCCGATAGGAATGCCAGCAAGTGTCGCCGAGTAGCGGGCTTCAAGCTTGCCCTGTTGCGCACACGCCGGCACAAGGAAGCCGAGCGCAGCCAAGACCATTGCGCCTGACGTCAGCAGCGACCGTTGGACAGCTCGAAGCAAGACTTCACCCTTCTGGAAAAAGGCGCCAGCGGACGTTCCGCGATCGGGCACCGATCAATACTAGCACCCGAAACACAGCCCGGCACATCGGACGACTGCAGTCCTGCGTGGGCGACGGCCGTAGAGCAAATTCACGACGGCTGACAGCATGCGCATTTGGTCGGCTCGGATTTCGTCGAATCTTTGTTCGCCTGCGGCCGGATACCCCTGCCGCGGCCGAAAATCCATTAAATTGCGATCAATTGCTTAGCTTGACGCCTTTAAGTCCGCTCTCTATACGTCCGCCCATCTTAATCCACCCGATTGACCGAAACCGGTGCGTGTTTACGCCGGTATTTTTGAGGGATCTGTGACATGTCTTGGCGTTGCGACCTGACCGGTAAGAAACCACTGGTCGGCCACAAAGTGAGCCACTCCAACATTAAGACCAAGCGGCGGTTCCTCCCGAACCTGCGTAACGTCACGCTGATCTCCGACACGCTCGGCCGCAAAATTAGGCTTCGGGTTTCGGCCAATGCGTTGAAGACCGTCGACCATCGCGGCGGCCTCGATGCGTTCCTCATTAAGGCCAAAGACGATGAGCTGGCACCAAAGGTGCTCGAACTCAAGCGCCAGATCGTGAAAAAGCGCGAAGCTAAAGCGGGCTGAGCAGGTGTCTCCGCAACTCCGATCCGTCATGCCCGGCCTTGTGTCGGGCATCAACGTTTTTAGGCCCTGTCATATCTATAACCGTGGATGGCCAAGACGAGCTCATCCATGACGGGGGCAACTACTCGCCTACAAGCGCAAACTGCAGCAGCAGATTCCGCTGGATGATGGAAAAATTATCATCCGACACCAGCGTAAGAATAGTTTCGTCGCGCGCAGAGCGGTGCACGCCAATGCCTTCCATGTTGTCGATCTGATAGCCAAGATCCGCTTCGATCATGGGACGGCCATCGACTAGCGCGCCCGCTTTGATCTCGGTGAGCGGGATACGGCGGATGCGCATCGCAACACCGCGAGCCGGTGAATAGCGCCGCTCAAGTAACAGCAAATCTGCTGGCGGAAGGACCGTGCAGTCGCTGACGTCGAAGTCGTCGGTGCGCTTGACGCTGAAGCGAGCGACGCCACCGCTGCCGAGTACGAACGAGCGTAAATTTCCAGCCCTGTCGAGACTCCGCTCGGTAATGGCAATCAATTCATTCGCCAGCGGCGAGCCCTGTGGTGGCGCCGCAAGACATTCCAGACTTTTGTTGAAGGCGAAGGTTTTGAAATCCGGCGGGACAGCAATCGGTTCTCCCCGGGCACGCAAGCCATCGCGACGGTAGTCAAAGCGAACGATCTGCTCGACCCGCTCGATGCCAATGTAGAGCATGCCGTCTCGTTCGGCGAGCGACTCGACATCGTACCAGCCGCGTGCAGCAAGCGGCTTGCCGTCAGCTCCGAGAATCGGCGCCATCTCAGCGTCGGTGATGCCGACCGGCCGGCCATCCTGATAGACGATCCGCCCCCGCAACCATGAGCCCTTATCGGTAATCGAAAGGAAATGTTCGCCATCCGGCTCAACGCGAATGGCCGAGATCCCTCCGAAAGCCGGATTTTTTGATGTGAGGACAAGACCGCCACGAAATTCCAGGTCACCGAATCGAGTCTGCAATGGATCACGGTTGTCGAATGATGCAATCGGGGTTGCGTCGATATCGATGCGGGTCGGCGTATTGGCGTAGAGCAGTGCATCGGCCAGAGCGAATGAGCCTATGGCAAGCGCGGCAATCAGCGCGCCGGCGATCAGCCAGCGGCCGTGGGAACGCTTCAAGCGACACGCCTGCGCGCACGCGGATTGTGACGCTCGGCGGCGGCATGCTCTTCAAATAGTTCGGCAAGTTTCTCCGTCATCGCACCGCCGAGTTCCTCGGCATCGACAATCGTGACGGCCCGCCGATAATAGCGCGTAACGTCATGACCAATTCCGATCGCAATCAGCTCAACCGGTGAACGCGTTTCAATTTCTTCGATGACCCACCGCAAATGGCGTTCTAGATAATTGCCCGGATTGACGGACAATGTGGAGTCGTCGACTGGCGCACCGTCGGAAATCATCATCAGGATTTTGCGTTGCTCGCTGCGTGCCAAAAGACGCCTGTGCGCCCAGTCGAGCGCCTCACCGTCGATGTTCTCCTTCAATAGGCCTTCGCGCATCATCAGGCCGAGATTTTTGCGCGCACGCCGCCACGGCGCATCCGCCGATTTATAAATAATGTGGCGCAAGTCGTTGAGCCGGCCTGGATTGGCCGGCTTGCCCGCGGTAAGCCAGTGTTCGCGAGATTGGCCGCCCTTCCAGGCGCGCGTGGTGAAGCCAAGAATCTCCACCTTGACGCCGCAGCGTTCGAGGGTGCGCGCAAGAATATCGGCGCAGGTGGCAGCGACCGTAATAGGACGTCCCCGCATTGAGCCGGAATTGTCCAGCAGCAAGGTGACCACCGTGTCACGGAATTTCGTGTCCTTCTCGGCCTTGAAGGAAAGTGGGTGCAGGGGGTCGACGATGATGCGTGATAACCGTGCCGGATCGAGCTGACCTTCCTCCAGGTCAAACTCCCAGGAACGGTTCTGTTGCGCCATCAAGCGCCTTTGCAGCCGATTGGCGAGGCGGGCAACCACTCCCTGCAAATTCGAGAGCTGTTTGTCGAGATACCCTCGCAGGCGATCGAGTTCCTCGGCCTCGCACAGCTCTTCGGCGGCGACGGTTTCGTCGAACTTGACCGTGAACGCGCGGTAGTCAGGGCCGCGCGGTTCGTTGGCGCCGAATTGACGCGGACGCTGCGGCTCGCCGGGCGTTTCGGCATCACCCATGTCGCTATCGTCAGCCATGTCGGCGGTTGGCGCCTCCACCGCTTCGGCTGCGGCATCCGGCATATCTTCGGCGGACACTTGCGTGTCCTCCATACTCATGCGTTGCATCTCGTCGGAATCGGCGGCCTCGCCGTCTTCTCCCGATTCCTGCTTGCGGCGATCTTCTTCGCCTTCATCTTCGTCTTCTTCAGAATCGTGGCTGCGATCCTCACCCATCTCAAGCGCATCGAGCAAATCGCGAACGACGTCGCTGAACTGGCGCTGGTCCTCGACCAAATTTTCCAGACGATCGAGATCGCGGCCAGCCCGATCCTCGATGAGTGGACGCCACAAGTCGACGAGCTTCTTGGCGGCCGGAGGCGGGGCCATTCCGGTGAGGCGCTCGCGTACCAACAATGCCAATGCGTCTTCGATCGGCGCATCGGCGCGCTCGGTAATCTCGTCGAATTTGCCACGATGAAAGCGCTCATCAAGCATCGCGGTAAGATTCTGCGCAACGCCGTCCATGCGGCGCGCGCCGATAGCCTCTACGCGTGCTTGTTCCACCGCTTCGAACACAGCTCGTGCTTGCTGCCCGGCCGGCTGCAGGCGGCGATGCAGTGCGGCGTCGTGACATGCAAGACGTAGCGCGATCGAATCTGCATGGCCGCGAACAATCGCAGCTTCGGCCTTGCCGAGCTTGCGCGGCGGTTCCGGCAGGCGAACTTTGCCGCCCATCAGGCCGGGCCGTTCTGCAGCGAACGCAACTTCGAGTTCAGGCTTTCGCGCGAGCGCGCGCAAGCAACCCGTGACCGCCCGCTTGAACGGCTCGGTCGGGGATTCCTTCGATGACGATTTGGCTTTTATGTTGGAGGCCATCACTTGTCTCCCCCTCCCGCTGCGGGAGAGGCTAAATCAGGACAGCGCCACGTTCACTGATGATTCCGGCAGCTCGACACCGAAGCAACGCTGGTAAAACTCGGCGACGATCGGCCGTTCGAGCTCATCGCATTTGTTCAAGAAGGTGAGACGGAACGCAAAGCCGATGTCGTTGAAGATTTCGGCGTTCTCGGCCCAGGTAATGACTGTGCGTGGGCTCATCACGGTCGAGATATCACCGTTCATGAACGCGTTACGCGTGAGGTCGGCGACGCGCACCATTTTATTGACGATGTCGCGGCCCTCTTCGTTGCGATAGTGCTTGGCTTTCGCAAGCACAATTTCAACTTCGTTGTCATGCGGCAAATAATTGAGCGTCGTGACAATCGAC
>JBATYN010000336.1:0-1769 GCA_049674125.1 Pseudolabrys sp.
GTGCTCGTTTCGCATATGAGCCGCATCATCGACAGAACACGCGCGATCAACGCCACTCCGGATGACGACCCAAATAAGGCCGGGCTCAAAGCCACTTTACCTCAACTTAAGTTTCGAGCATCCCTCGTCAATCGGGCGATCTACTGGGCGATCGCAAGTGGCATTTCGACCTGCCTTCTCATGATAGCCGCTTTCGGAAGCGCGTACTTTGGGATCAGGCACGAACCCGGCGCGGCTATTCTTTTCACTTTGTCGCTTGGCCTTTTTACATTTTCGCTCATCTCATTCGCGCGAGAGGTAAGGGTTGCCATGACACAAACCGAGTTTAGTTGAGGTTGGCGCCCGCGCCTCAATACGCTCGCAGTGCCAGCACGGCACCGGGACCGATCATCAGCCCCCAGGTTTCGTCACCCTCCGGCTGCCCTCGCCCTCAGCACAGACTCAATCGAGATCCGCGACCACGGCGCTGAACGCTCACGGAACGCGGCATAGGACGCGTGCACCCTTCCGGTCATTGCGCTGCGGCCGGCCAGTTCCCCGAGTACGTCATCTGCCTGCTTGCGCGCCGCGGCGATCATATCGGCCGGAAATGCCGCAAGTTTCACATTGTGCTCGCCCACGAGCGCAGCAAGCGCTTGTGCGTTGAGTCGCTCCATCTCCGCCAGAGCATAATTTGCTTCGGTTGCGCATGCGTGCACGACGATTGCCTTAAGCTCGTCGGAGAGCGCATTCCAGGCTTTCAGCGAAACGATGCATTCGCCGGTACCATTCGGCTTGTTGAAGCCCGGGTAATAGTAAAAAGGCGCGACGCGATAGAGCCCGAGCGCGATGTCGGTGCCGGGCCCGACGAATTCGGCGCCGTCAATCACGCCCGATTGCAGGCTCACCAGGATTTCAGCCGGCGGTGTGGTCTGTGGTGTGGCGCCGAGCCGGCGATAGACTTCACCACCGAGGCCGAGCGTGCGCAGCTTGAGCCCGCGCAGATCCGCGAGGCTCTTGAGCTCGCGGCGGAACCAGCCACCCATGCAAACGCCGGTATTGCCACCCATAAACGGCTTTACTCCGAACGGCGCATAGAGTTCGTCCCATAGTGCCTGTCCGCCGCCGGCGTCGATCCACGCCACGTGCTCGCCGGGCGTCAGCCCGAACGGCACCGTCGTAAAGAAAGCCGCCGCCGGCATCTTGCCCTGCCAGTAAAAAGAGGCGGTGTGACCGATGTCGGCGACACCGTTACCGACGGCATCTAGTACTTCGAAGGCAGGCACAACCTCGCCCGCGGCGTATACGGCAATGTCGAGCCTCCCGCCTGACAGCGCGCGCACGCGGTCAGCAATGCGCTCGGCCGACATTCCGGGGCCCGGCAACCGCTTCGGCCACGATGTCACCATGCGCCATTTTTGCGCCTGGGCACGTGCGATTCCCGGCGCGGCCAGCATGCCGGCGGTGGCCCCTGCCGCGAGGGCAAACTTTCGTCGCGTCGTCATGACGTTCTCCATAACTCATGAAAATGATGCAGCGGCCCGTGGCCGTGGCCGATCTTGAGCGCATCGGCGCCGGCAATGGCTGCAGTGACATAGGCCTTGGCCTCACGGACTGCGGATTTGAGATCCAGGCCTTTGGCAAGTCCCGCCGCAATCGCCGAAGACAAGGTACAACCACTCCCGTGCGTGTTCGTCGTCGGGACGCGCATTGCCGCGAAACGAGTGACGCTGGAAACATCGACGAGGAGGTCGACGCTTTCCGAGCCCTCGCCATGGCCTCCTTTAATC
>JBATYN010000337.1:0-1998 GCA_049674125.1 Pseudolabrys sp.
CGCCAGAAATGTAATCAATCCTCTGCGAAACCGAGCCCTTTCCGCGGGCTTCATCGATGAGCCGGCTGATGCGCACTTCGGTGCCTAAGCCGGGCGTTATTCCCGCGGCCAAAGTCGCGCCCCCACCGAGGAGATGGAGCATTTGACGCCGGCTAACGGTCAAATTAAACGGCATCGGATTATCCACCCGCCATCAGTCCTTCACGACCACCAACCGGTCGACACCAGATTCGGCACCCCACACCTCGCCGGTCCGGCCAAGCAATTGACGCACCGATGCGCCACGCCTGTCGCTGGGAAAACTTTCAAACGTCTCGGTCGTTGGATCGAATCGCAGGATGGCATTGGCAAGAAAATCAGACACCCAGACTTTGTCTCTGCTGTCGACATAAATTGCATAGCAACCGCCCTTGCTCTTGGGCAGACTCCATACTTTCCAAGCTTTACTCATCGGATCATACCGACCGAGTTCTCCGCTGTTCCAAAGGCTCACCCATAATAGCCCTTTGGAATCCGACCAGATGCGCCGCGGACCGACGCCAGCTTTGGGTGGCGCGACGACCAGCGCGTCGCCGCTGACAGTGTCGATCTTGGCGATGTGATCGCCCCCAAGCGAGGCGTACCAGACATCGCCGTTTGGTGTCGTTGTGATGCCGTACGGCCCGGCGCCTTTTGGCGCTTTCCATGCCTCAACCTTTCCGCTCGCCGGGTCGACACGCCCATACACACCACTTTGGCCGGTGAACCAAAGAATTCCTTTGCGATCGAAGGTCGCGGTATTGAGATTGGCGTCGGGGAATTCTTTCGGAAGCGGAAAAAGGATCACGGCTTTGGTCGCTGGGTCGAACCGTGCAATCGCATTCTGTCCACCTTCGGTGATCCAGGCGGCCCGATCAGGGCCGACGATAACGCCATGTGGCGCGGCGCCCTTGCCAAGCGAGATCTGGATCGTTTGTCCGGTCTTCGGATTTAAAATGCCGAGAGCGCCTTGGGATTGAGCGGTATACCAAACGCTGCCATCTGGGGCGGGCGCGACATCATGCGGATGCGCGCTATGCGGCACTTCAAAATAAGATACTTCCGCGGCGAACGATGGGCGGCCACAAAGTGTCGCGACCGCGGCAGCTGCGATTACAATCCGAGTTCCGATCGCTCTCGGCGGGCGCACCACGGGCATTCACTCCGCAGTTTCGCGTTGCCGCACGGCCCAACGTTCGGCGGACGCATCATCGGCCGCTTTGGCGTCGACCCAGCTTTTCCCGCCAGCTTTCTCAACCTGCTTCCAGAACGGCGCACGCGTCTTCAGGTAATCCATCAAAAATTCTGCCGTTGCGAATGCCGCTTCGCGATGCGAAGACGCGGCCGCCACCAGGACGATGTCTTCGCCCGGCACCATGCGCCCGTAGCGGTGAATAACGGTCACGCCGAGCAACGGCCATTTTTCGGTCGCTTGCGCAACGTGGCGCTCGATCTCGGCCTCCGCCATACCGGGATAGTGCTCAAGCGTAAGAGCCGTTATCGGCTCACCGTTCTCGGTGCCGCGGCAAATCCCGGTGAACGTCACGAGTGCGCCGATATCGGTACGACCACGCGAAAGCTTCGCCGTTTCCGCGGCGACGTCGAATGGCTCTCGCTGCAGGCGTACAGTCGCTGTCATGCTCTCAATGTAGCCTGCCGGGGACGGTGAAGCTATCCGCCTGTCATGGGCGGAAAAAATGCGATTTCACCGGCGTTCTTGATCGCTGCGTCGAGTCGCACGTGCTTATGATCGATGGCAGCGCGGACAACATTCAGGTTTTTGAAAGCGTAAGCGTACTCTTCCCCGCGCGAGGCAAGCCATGTCATTAACTCGCCGACTGTGGCGATATTCGCTGGAACTTCGATGATTTCCTCAGGCTTGCCGACGCGTTCGCGTACCCAGGCGAAATAGCGCAATCTCATGGTCACTCATCAATCATATAGCGCAAGCCGGCGCGCATATAGTCCCAGCCCGTATAG
>JBATYN010000338.1:0-13853 GCA_049674125.1 Pseudolabrys sp.
GGGCTGATGGGACCCTGTGCAAACGGTGGTGCTGCCGGAGTGGATTGAACACTCGACCTCCCCCTTACCAAGGGGGTGCTCTACCACTGAGCTACGGCAGCTAAAATCGCGCAACAGGGAACAACGCGGCGCGAACGTGCCGGAAACTGCCATAAGCAGCACCCGTGGCGCAAGGCGACGGTCCGGCTTGCGGAGTATTTCGGCGAGCGGATAATGCACAAATGGCCCGGACTGGCGAACGCGACGACGCAAAGACAACTGGCACCCGCAAGGAACGCCTTGCGGCGGCACTGCGCGAGAACCTGCGCCGGCGCAAGGCGCAGGAGAGGGCGCGCGACGCGTCGCCGGGTAGTAGTAAAGGCGGCTCGGATCCACCAGTTAGCCGGACGCGTTAAATCAGCGGCGGTTTTTTGAGGTCCGACTTTCGCCGCAATTTCGCAGCGGAAAAGTGCTAGTGTTTTCGACATTGGCTTTACGGAAAGGCGGTCCGCCGGTCCACATCCTGGGCCCGGTATGGCCGCAAGCGGGCGGGGCGAGTATGGATCGAATACGTATCGTTGGTGGGCAGCGTCTGACTGGCATGATTCCGATTTCGGGGGCCAAAAACGCAACACTTCCCTTGATGATCGCGAGTCTCCTGACGGAGGAGACGTTGATCCTCGAAAATGTCCCGCGGCTGGTCGACGTCATTCAACTTCAGCGCATTCTCGGCAACCACGGCGTGGACGTGATGATTGCCGGAAAGCGTCCCGGCGATGACCCTAATCAGGGCCGCACGATACACATCTCGGCCAAACACATCGTCGACACCACCGCACCCTACGATCTCGTCTCAAAAATGCGGGCGAGTTTTTGGGTCGTGGCGCCTCTGGTTGCGCGTATGGGTGAAGCAAAGGTTTCGATGCCCGGCGGCTGCGCCATCGGTACACGGCCGGTGGATTTGCTAATCATGGCGCTTGAGAAGCTTGGGGTCGAAATCGAGATCGAAGGAGGGTACGTCATCGCGCGCGCTAAAAAGGGCTTGCGCGGCGGTGAGATCGTTTTTCCAAAGGTGACTGTCGGCGGTACCCATACGGCATTGATGGCCGCCTCACTGGCCAACGGCACGACTGTGATCGAAAACGCTGCTCAGGAGCCGGAAGTCGGCGATGTCGCCGATTGCCTCAACAAGATGGGGGCGAAGATTTCCGGCGCGGGTACTTCGCGCATTGTGATCGAAGGTGTACCGAAGCTGCACGGCGCGCGGCATGCGGTGCTGCCCGACCGGATCGAGACCGGAACCTATGCGATGGCCGTGGCGATGACAGGTGGCGACGTTCTGTTGCAAAACGCCCGTCCCGAGTTGCTACAGTCGGCGCTCGACGTATTGGTGCAAACCGGGACTTCGGTGACGCCGACGAATGAGGGCATACATGTTGCCCGCAATGGAGTCGGGCTTGCGCCGGTCGAAGTGACGACAGCTCCATTCCCCGGCTTTCCCACCGACCTGCAAGCGCAATTGATGGCGTTGATGAGTCGAGCCGACGGCACGTCACATATTACAGAGACTATATTTGAGAACCGGTTCATGCACGTGCAGGAACTTGCGCGGCTTGGCGCTCGCATCCAACTCGACGGCGAAACCGCCACTATCGAGGGCGTCGATCGACTTAAAGGCGCGCCCGTTATGGCGACCGATTTGCGCGCTTCAGTGTCGCTGGTGATTGCTGCGCTGGCTGCTGAAGGCGAAACAATGGTCAACCGGGTCTATCACCTCGATCGCGGTTTCGAGCGGCTCGAAGACAAGCTTGCGCGCTGTGGTGCGACGATCGAGCGCATTAGCGTTTAGACGAAGTCGCTTCGCACGGTCGCCGCCCCACGCACAATGAAGGAGGAAGTTGTCGTGGCTGACGTTAAAGTTATGAGCGCCGGCGCGGTGAAGTCCATGGTGGCGACGCTCGGCGCAGAGTTTGAGCGTGAGACCGGCGAGAAACTCAATTTGAATTTTGGTACCGCAGGATCGCTGCGCGAGCGGATCAAGAATGGGGAGCTCGCGGACCTTGTTATTTTATCAGAGTCCGCAATTGCCGAGTTGGCGAAGCTCGGCCTTGTCGTGCCCGACAGTCGAATCGATCTTGGCCGCACCGTTACGGGGGTTGTGGTGCGCGAGGGCGCGCCCATTCCAGATATATCCACGCCCGAAGCGTTTAAGCAGGCCCTCTTGAATGCACGCACAGTTGCCTACACGGATCCGAAGGCCGGTGGCTCCGGCGGCATTATGTTCTCAGCCCTTTTGCAGAAGCTTGGTATTGCTGACGAGATCGATAAGAAGGCGGTGTTGGGAATGGGCGGTCATGATGTGACCGTGTCGATTGCCGAAGGCCGGGCGGAGATCGGGACCACATTCATCAGCGAAGTTCTACCTGTGAAAGGGGCAATGGTTGTCGGCCCGCTGCCGGGTGATTTGCACAGCGCCAATACTTACACTGGGGGGATACACATGCGCGCATCCGAGCCTTCGCGCGCATCTGCGCTTTTGCGCAAACTAACCGATCCGGCGACACGCCCGCGCTGGATTGCCGCCGGCCTGGAGCCTGCATTCTCCTGACTCGGGGGACCTTGCATGGCCCGGCGGCCTTGCCTAATTACGCCGGGAAGGGGAGCGAGAACGCCATGGACCCGATAAAATTTGTGGTCCTCGATGAGGAAGACCTGGAGGTCGCTTCAGCCCACCTGCAGGACGCTGTGGTCAAAGTTTCCGACGTTTTGTGGCGACCACAGGAGAAACGGGTCGTCGTGGCGGTCAACCGCTTCGACTGGGAAGGCGCGCAAGGCGCCAAGCCCGAATTCCGGCGCCGCCGGGCGGCCTTGCGCTTCGAGCGCGTGTTGTCATGCAAGTGCCGTGAGATCGACCCGACCCGAAAGGATGCTGTGCTCAACCTTCTGGCGGTCGAATTCTCCGAGACCGAGGCACCTTCGGGGGATGTCATCCTGACATTTTCAGGCGGCGCAACGATGCGGCTCGAGGTTGAATGCCTGGAGGCGGAACTGGCCGATCTCGGTCCAATGTGGTCAGCAGTTGCCTGCCCCGTCCACGCCGATCTCGATGGGGCCGCCGCAAAGTCTCATCGCGCTTAGCCTCGTCGCCGTCCTACCCAACGATATAGCCGACTTCAAAACTGTGCGTGGCATCGGGCACAGGACCATGCACCGCTTGATTTTTATGGAACTCTGATGGCGTACTAGCGTCGCTTCTCAACAGGGGTGTACCATGCGCAAAATCTTCATTTTAGGCGGGCTGCTGGCCGGGGCTGTGCTCTTTAACGCAGCGCCAGCCAAAGCTTGGGTTGGGTGTACATGTTTTGCACCTAACTCGTCTGCCGTCTGCGTACACGGTCCAAGCGATTGTGTGGCCAAGAATGGCGCCTGCTTATTGCCGTGCGATTATCAGGAGCCAAAAAAGGTCAAGATGAGCAAAAAGAAAAGCAAATCGGCGTAAATCGGGTTGCTCGGTCAGCAACCAGGCTCCGCTTCGGCGGAGCCTTTTGTTTTTAGGCATTGCGTCAGGGTTGACGCCAAGGCGCGCATCACCCATTGACCTGTCGTCCGGTTACGACCCGGCAGGATCAGCCATGCCCCTTCGCTTGGACAGTCAAAACGCGGACTTTCCGCAACGTTTTCGCGGTCTTCTCGCGGTCAAACGCGAGGCCGCTGAGGACGTTGAGCAGGTCGTCCGCGGCATCGTGGCCGACGTCGCGGCGCGGGGTGACGCTGCCTTGTTTGCGCTGACGGCCAAGTTTGATCGGATCGCGCTGACCAAGACAAACGTCCGTGTGGCGGTCGCCGAAATCGAGACGGCGCAGAAAGCCTGCCGGAGCGAAGCGGTGGCGGCGCTCGAGCTCGCGCGTGATCGCATTGAGGCTTTTCACCGCCGCCAGATGCCCACGGACGATCGCTTTACGGACACTCTCGGCGTCGAGATGGGCGCGAAATGGACTGCAATCGAGTCTGTCGGCTTGTACGTGCCGGGCGGTACCGCGGCTTACCCGTCATCCGTTCTCATGAATGCAGTCCCTGCAAAGGTTGCAGGCGTTCCACGGTTGGCGATGGTGGTGCCGGCGCCGGACGGCAAACTGAATCCTTTGGTGCTGGCCGCGGCAAGACTTGCGGGCGTCGACGAAATTTACCGCGTCGGCGGCGCGCAAGCGGTCGCGGCGCTCGCTTACGGAACCGAAAGCATCGCGCCGGTTGCCAAGATCGTGGGTCCCGGCAACGCCTATGTGGCAGCTGCAAAGCGCTTGGTGTTTGGCAAAGTCGGCATCGACATGATCGCGGGGCCATCCGAGGTCCTGATCTTGGCCGACAAAACCGGCAATGCTGAATGGATTGCGGCCGATCTGCTCGCGCAAGCCGAACACGACGTGAGCGCGCAGTCGATCCTGATCACCGACAATGCCGATCTTGCCGTTCAAGTCGAAAAAGCCGTCGACTCACAGCTTAAGACGTTATCGCGGGCCGCCGTCGCGGGATCCTCGTGGGAAAACTTTGGCGCCATCATCATCGTACCCAGGCTTTCCGACGCGGTTTCTTTGGTCGATCTGCTTGCACCCGAGCACCTGGAAATCGTTGCGGCCGACGCCGAACCACTTGTTGCTCGGATTCGAAATGCCGGCGCGATTTTCATCGGCGCTCATACTCCGGAAGCGATCGGCGACTATATTGCCGGCTCAAATCACGTGTTGCCGACGGCGCGCTCGGCGCGCTTCTCGTCCGGCCTCGGTGTGCTTGATTTTATGAAACGCACCTCGTTGCTTAAATGCGGACCGGAACAGTTGCGCGCGCTCGGACCCGCCGCGATCGAACTCGGTCAGGCGGAGGGCCTGGGTGCACATGCGCGCTCGGTTGCAATCCGCCTCAACCAGAAATGAACGCGACGAAATCAACGTCTGTTGCAATGAAGCGGCGTCTAGTCGCCGTTGTTCTCGACGAACAATCGATTGGTCGGTCCAATCCGGATGTCGAACACGAGCGTCAGGTCGCGATCTACGACTTGCTCGAGCAAAACTCGTTTGCACCGCTGGGGCATGACGATGGGCCTTACACGCTCCATTTGAGCATCAATGGAACTCGGCTGGTCTTTGATATTCGGCTTGAGGACGGCACGCCAGTCATTGCACATTTGTTTTCGCTCACGCCGCTGCGCCGGATCGTCAAGGACTACTACATGATCTGCGATAGTTACTATCAGGCGATCCGTACCGCGACGCCCGACAAGATCGAGGCCATCGATATGGGCCGGCGCGCAATCCACAATGACGGTTCGCGAATATTGATGGAGCGGCTCAAGGAAAAGGTGGTGATCGATGTCGACACCGCGCGCCGCCTTTTTACTTTGATCTGCGTGTTGCATTGGAAGGGCTAGGGCATGATCCCGAATAGCGGATATCGGCATTCGGGCAAGATCATGCTCCGGCGATAGCCCACGGATGAGCGTGCCCGAGCGCCCTTCGCGCCACCACGCGGTGCTGTTTGCTTGCAATATGAATGCAGTACGCTCGCCAATAGCTGCAGGGTTGCTCCAGCAGATGTTCGGGACGTCTGTCACCGTCGGTTCAGCGGGCGTACAGAAGGGCGAGCTCGATCCCTTTGCGGTTGCCGTTATGGAGGAAATCGGCATCGATATTTCACGTCATAAGCCAACCACGTTCGAAGAGTTGAAAGAACTTGAAGAGTTAAATTTCGATCTCATCGTGACGCTATCGCCGCCGGCACATCACAGGGCATTGGAATTAATCCGTGAGCTGCCGTCGACGGTGGAATATTGGCCAACGATCGATCCCGCCGCTGCCGAAGGCAATCGTGAGCAGCGGCTCGACGCCTATCGTGAAGTGCGGGATCAACTGATGGCGCGCATACGCGAGCGCTTCGGGCGGCCGGGCGGCGGCAACGAGTAAGGTATCGGCTCGGGTTGTGAAAACGGGCCAATTCCGCTAGTTTCCGCGCCCATTCATAGCGTTTCCTCAAGTCATCGCTCGCCCGCATCAATGATCGGCCGTCCAAAATTCGTACTTGCCTCCGGTTCGCCCCGCCGTCTTGCCTTGATCAATCAAGCCGGCATCGAACCGGATGCGCTTAAACCTGCGGATCTCGACGAGACTCCGCGGCGTGGCGAGATTCCGCGCGCCTATGCAACGCGTCTGGCGCATGCCAAGGCCGCGGCTGCATTGGAAAATGTGAAGCTCGACGATGAATTGCGCGGCGCGTACGTGCTGGCCGCCGATACGGTGGTGGCTGTCGGCCGGCGTATCCTTCCAAAGGCGGAGTTGCTCGACGAAGCCGCGCAATGCCTGCGACTGCTGTCCGGACGCAATCACCGCGTCTACACGGCCATCTGTCTGGTCACGCCGAAAGAAACATTTCGCCAGCGCCTCGTGGAAACACGCGTGCGCTTCAAGCGTTTATCCGAAGAAGACATCGAGGCCTATCTCGCCTCGGGCGAATGGCGCGGCAAGGCCGGCGGCTATGCAGCACAGGGTATTGCCGGGACGTTCATGGTGAAGATTGTCGGTTCATATAGCAATGTGGTTGGCCTGCCGCTCTACGAAGTCATGACGCTCCTGGGCGGCGAGGGCTATCCAGTTCGTTTCGGCTGGCTCAATGCGGTGTGAGGCGCCGCGCGGCGTTTGCTTCGCAACAAGGCAGTGGTCGCCATGAACGAGATCGATCGCAAAACGCCTGCTTCGCGATCCTGCCCACTCTGCGGCAAACCGGTGCAGCCAGCATTTAATCCGTTTTGCTCCAAACGTTGCGCAGATATAGACCTCAATCGGTGGCTGTCCGGCGTTTATGTGGTCCCGGCAAAGGACCATGAAGATGAAGACGGCGATCGGCCTGCCGAAGGGGAGGCGGGCGAAGAATGAATACGCCAGCCGAGAGTTGGCCGGACCAGCTGTTCGAAACGCTAAAGCGTGGGGGTATCCGGCAAGTGGGTTATGTGCCCGATGCCGGTCATTCGCGATTGATCGATCGCTGCCGCGCCGACGCCGAGATCCGCGATGTCGTGCTCACAACGGAAGAGGAGGGTGTGGCGTTGGCCGCCGGTGCTTGGTTGGGCGGTGAACGTGCTGCGTTGCTCATGCAGTCGAGCGGTCTCGGCAATTGCATCAATATGCTTTCACTGGCGCGGACCTGCCGCTTTCCGTTGTTGATGTTCATCACGATGCGCGGCGAATGGGAGGAGTTCAATCCCTGGCAAGTACCCATGGGCTCGATCGTCGATCCCGTGCTCATGCTGTGTGAGGCGGAGATTTATCGTGTGGTCGCACCCGGCGATGTTGCCGCCGCCGCCGAGCGTGCCGTGCAGCACGCCTTCGGAGCCGAGCGGATTGCCGCCGTGATCCTGTCGCAGCAACTAATCGGCAAGAAGGTGTGGACCAAATGAGGCTCGAACGTCGCGCCGCGATGGCCACGCTGCTCGCCGACCGGGGCGACGACCTTTTGGTCATTCCCGGTCTCGGCTCGACCGCGTGGGATGCGGCCGCCGCAGGCGACAATGATCGGAATTTTTATTTGTGGGGCGCGATGGGCGGCGCCGCGATGATTGGCTTGGGACTCGCCTTGGCTCAGCCGAAGCGGCGCGTTGCGGTGATCACAGGCGACGGAGAGATGCTGATGGGCCTCGGCTCGCTTGCGACCATCGGCATCCGGCGGCCACGCAATCTCGCGGTCATCGTCTTCGACAATGGCGTGTATGGCGAAACGGGCATGCAGCCGAGCCATACTCAAAGCGGAGTCGATCTCATCGGAGTCGCCGGCGCTTGCGGTATCGGCGCCTGTCTCGACGTTCGAGACGAAAATGCCTTACGCGATCTTGCCCGCCGCCTGAAAAATCTTCGTGAAACGCTCTTCGCACGGGTGCTGATTGCAACCGACGAGCCGCCTCGCGTACTTCCGCTGCGCGACGGTATTGCGCTCAAAAACCGGTTCCGCGCCGCAATTGGCGTTAAACCATGATCTGCAAGCTTGCTGGCAGTGTTCTGGACAGTGCAGACTCGAGCCTCTATAACGCCCGCGCTTTGCTGAGTGGCCCATTCGGGCTAACCCGGCGCCCAGGTAGCTCAGTTGGTAGAGCATGCGATTGAAAATCGCAGTGTCGGTGGTTCGATTCCGCCCCTGGGCACCAAAACTGTGTTCCCATTCTAAAAGCTGGTCATTTGTGGCCCAAAGGTCTAACGTGAGTGAACCATCGGCTTTCATACTAGGCGCCGCTGGCTGAGAGACACTCCGGTGCTCCCGCCTCGAAGGGAGTGTCGCGATTCAAATTTCAGGACGATCTTTCGTCTCTGATCCGGTCGGTTACCGGTTTCGGACTCGTCAGCCGCCTTGCAACGACAATTCTGGAAGCGGCACTTATTGCACCCGTTGCAATAAGACGGCCACCGCACCATTCGCGTCCACGTACCGCGGTGAAGGACTGCTCCAGCACCGTTGGCTTTGCGCCGCTTGCGGCAATGACTGGGTCACCGCGTTGCGCGTGCCGTATTAGTCGGTGCTTTTGAACGCACCTGCTTTGCTCTAGACAAAGGAATATCAAATTGCAGGTTTTCGTCCGCGACAATAATGTGGATCAGGCGCTCCGCGTCTTGAAAAAGAAAATGCAGCGGGAAGGCGTCTTTCGTGAAATGAAGCGACGGCGTTTTTACGAAAAGCCTTCCGAGCAGTCAGCCCGCGAGAAGGGCGAAGCGGTCCGCCGATCCCGCAAGCTTGCTCGCAAGAAGGCAATTTTCGAGGGCTTGATCGCGGCTCCGAAGAAGAAGCCAGGACTCGATGCCAATGGCAAACCCAAAACCGCAGAGCGCGGCCGCCCGCCCAGGAGAGCGTAATCTTTCATGACGATTTATGTATTCAAATCCGAAACGAACCGGGAACTCTGCGCTTTCGCCGGCGATGTGGCCGGCAGCAGATTACCACCTCAATTCGCGCCGTGGCTCCCCGAGGGCGTCATTGAAGATTCACGAGCGCCGCCGCACAATTTTTCGCGGTTTAGAATCGAGACCGCGATCAAAATGAAGGGCTTTCAACTTTGGCGTATGAAGCGGCCGGTCGTAGCTAGCAATGCTTAGCTTGCCTGGCAGGCCCAGCCTCTCGCGCGGGCACGATGAACTGGTCATTCAGCTGCCGAATAACGTAGCACCCAAGTGTCTATTTCAGGCCGGCCGCAATTCGTTCCCACGTGTCGGCAATATGTTCAAGCATGATGCGGTGGGGCTCGAGAGTCGCCTCTTTTGCCATAGCGCGGCATTCTTTGGATTTCGCCCCGCACTCGTCGAGGGATAGCGGTTTAACCGTAAGGTCTGATGTCATCCAACGACCATGATCCAATCATGGACAGAAAGCCAGAGAAACAAAGCCGCTTGATCGCAAGCATTACTCTGTTCGGACAAGCTGGTATTCCTCGGCAATTCGCTCAAATGTTTCAGCCGCACTCTTGATCCGGTAAGAGAGGCGCCGGTCACTTTCGATTGGCAGTTGGCGGACGATTTTGTATTCGCCCTGCGCCGCGTCCTTTCCAAATTGCCCCTCGTAATAGACGTTCTGGCCGGGAGAATATTTGTGGCTCATATTTTTCCTTTTCCGGTGCTGCTTTCATCACCGACGAAATCATTGGCGAAGGATTAGCAAAAACGCCCGGCGTCCTGGCCGGGCGTTTGCGCACCGCGTTTTGAGATAAGATCAGGCATCTTGCAGATTTGAAGCGGCCTGCTTGCCGCGCTCGGTCACTATTTCGTAGGTGAGGCGCTGGCCCTCGTTGAGCGTGGTCATGCCGGCACGCTCAACCGCGCTGATGTGCACAAACACATCACGGGAGCCGTCGCTCGGAGTTATAAATCCGAAGCCTTTTTGAGTATTGAAAAACTTGACTGTACCTGTCGCCATGGTCGCCTTCCTTGCGAGATGATATGCGCATAAGCGTTCATCGCTTCATGCGATCGAAACGCCCGAGTTTTGGGGTGACTTGTTAAGCGCCCAAGTCGGGGCCGCGCAGCAAGGCGAGTCCAAAAAACTGGTATTCAACAAATCCTCCATACACTAAGCCTCACGACACGTCTATGTCCTCGAGTTCCAGAAAGGAATGCGCGGCGACGTTTTGGGGTGCGCGTTATCGTTTTGTCGCAAGCCGTGATTCTGCGATGATCGAAGTTCGAAGTACCACCGCTGCTGAAATTTTTTGCGGTCATAAGCAGCGTTAAACGATCAAAAAAGATGAATAATGCTCGACGCCCTTATCAATTTAGACCAGCGTGTTGATCTGGGCCGGCCTGATCATCAAAGCCAATTGCCCAATGGGGTTGGAAGCCGGTGACAAGTGCCATTCGTGAAAAACGTCGTCAGTTGACATTCAGGCGGCCGTTCTCGGTCCGCGGGATCGATCGCCCGCTGCCTGCTGGCACGTATGAACTTGTGCCGGACCACGAATTGACGAGTGAGCCGTACTTTCCAGTGTACCGCCCGACCGTCGCATTGCTCTTTATTCCGCCTCAGTCCTACCAGCATTCATCAATTGTGAAGGCGAGCGTCGACTCCGCAGACATCCTCGCCTCTTACAGACGTGATCAGGCTCCAGCCGGACCAAGTTGAACGCGTGGGCGGAACCCAGGGGAGATTCTCCGTGTCTGCCAAATCCGGGGGGTCTGAAAGGCGGCAGGAACCGGACAAGTCGTCGCAGAAGGTATCGGCATCCACCCCGGTCAGATGAGTGAGGCGGGCTCTGTTTACAAACGAAGAAGCAGGGTAATCTTAAAGCTCGGGTCAAAGAGTGAGGGGCCGGATCGTGAGTTGTATTGGCCGCACCGAGGCATGTCATGGCTGACCAGCTAAATCCCGTTGCGACTGACCATCTTCCGTCGTTCATCACCGCGCCCGGCGAGACCGACGTGCTCATGGTCGTCACGGCCATTTTTCTCGGCCTCGCCGTGTTCGGGTTCGGCATCTTCTTCCTCCGTTTGCATACGCTGCCCGAACGGGTTGCGCACAAAGGGCAAAAGATCCAGTTCGAGATCGTTGCGATCCTCGGCTTGCTCGCACTCTTCACGCACATGCATATTTTCTGGGTCGCGGGACTGGTCCTCGCTTTCATCGACATTCCGGATTTTGGCGGATTCCTGGGCCGCATTGCAGGCTCGGTCGAGAGGTTGGCTGGCGTAAAGCCGGGAGCGGGCGCAGACGACGTGCCTGAACCCGGCGGTGCGAAGCCGTCGCCCAAGCCGGAGGCCCCCGCGGACGCGCACAATGGCCGCGAGTCGTCCAGGACAAAAAAACCGATAGGTGCTGTCGCAAGCCGCAGGGCGGTCGATCATGCTTGAGATGTTTCTCTGCTCGCTGGTGACACTTCTTCCGGACTATCTTTACCGGCGATATGTCCAGGGAAAGCGCTTGGGCAAGGAGATAACGTTCTACTCGGTGTGGTTCGAGCTTCGGTGGGGCATCACGGGGTGCCTCATTCTCACCGTGGCCCTGATCACAACCGTGTTCTACAACCACCCGTCCACAACCAACGTGACGCTATTTTTCCGCACCGTTCCGATCCTGCCCGAGACGAACGGTCGCGTCGCCGAGATCTTCATCGGCAATAGCGGGCCTATCGCCAAAGATGCCCCGATTTTCCGGCTGGACAGCTCAAAGCAGGCGACGGCGGTCGAGTCGGCGCGGCGCAAGATTGCTGAGGTCGAAGCGCAAATGCTGGTGGCGCGGTCGGACGTCGTCAAAGCCGATGGTCAGCTGCAGCAGGCCCAAAGCGAGCATCAGCAGACGGTGGACGAACTCGAGACAAAGCAGGAGCTGTATCGGCGGAACCCTGGCAACGTGGCCGTTCGCGAGATTGAGCGCCTGCAGGAACGCTCAAAAGGGCAACTCGGCGCGATCACCGCAGCGACCGCCTCGAAACAGAGCGCCGAGGAGCAGATATCAACGCTGCTACCGGCGCAGAAAGCTACCGCCGAAGCCGAGCTTGGCCAGGCTCAGGCCGAGTTGGATAAGACGACGATCCGTGCCGGAGTGAGCGGCCGGGTGGAGCAATTCTTTCTGCGGGTCGGCGAAGTGGTAAATCCTCTGATGCGCCCGGCCGGCATCCTGATCCCCGAAGGGGCGGGATATAAATCGTTGCAGGCCGGTTTCGGGCAGATCGAGGCTCAGATCATGAAAGTCGGGATGGCTGCGGAAGTCACCTGCGTGTCCAAGCCATTTACGATCATCCCGATGGTGGTGACAGGCGTGCAGGACTACATCGCTGCCGGACAGTTTCGCGGCGGTGAGCAGCTCATTGATCCGCAGCAAGTGGCCCGACCGGGCACGCTGCTTATTTTTCTTGAACCTCTTTACAAAGGCGGGCTCGAAGGCGTGACGCCGGGCAGCAGCTGTATCGCCAATGCCTATTCGAGCAACCACGACGAGATTGTCTCGAAAGATACGGGTGCCTTTCGGGCGTTCGCTCTCCATGCCGTGGATGCGCTGGCGCTCGTGCACGCCTTGATCCTGCGGCTGCAGGCGCTGGTGTTACCGTTCCAGACGCTGGTGTTCAGCGGGCATTGACGTCCGCGACCCATCGTTGTCGCGTCTTGCCTCGCGGCTGTCTTTTGCAATTCGAAGCCGCCTGATCTTCACTGGGACGCCGTGTCGACCTTCTGCCACGTATCGTCCGGATTAAATGAAGTCATTCGTCCGGCGATTTCCGCAGAATTCGGACCAAGATCTTTCTCGTAAATGACGCCGCTGTGACTGACGATAAACGTTTTCACACCGGAGTTACGGTACTCGGCCGGATAGGCGACAAGCCCAAAGCCACCGATCATGTTGCCCTTGACGACATAGTCCAAAGCTCCACCTGGAGCTGCCGGGCCTTGTTTCGTGAGAATTTTATAATAGTAGCCGTGGTAGGGGATCTGCCCGCCACCAACGCGATATCCCTGAGCCGTCGCCTTGGCGACAAGCTCTCCGAGGGGGCTTACGTCATTACTCTGGTCGTCCGGCCAGTAGAGGCCGTCCTTCTTGCCCGGGCTGCTGACGATGCGTTGCGCATAGATGCCTTTGCCCGCGCCAGTGCGATCTTTTTCGGCATATTCATTTTGCGCGTCGACGAAGGCAAGAGACGCCTGGATCGTATTGAGTTCGTTGCGGCCGATCCTGCGAAACAAGATCTCCTGGCGTCCGGCGGCGGTGTCGAACTGCCACATTCCCTCTTTGCGCACGAGCGGGATCGGGAATGGATAATCATCTTGTCCGATCACCATTGTCGCTTTGCTGTCGCCGTCCATGGTTATCTGATGTTTTGCGTCAAAGGCGGCAATGAATTTGTTGCGGGCGTCGGCGTCGGCGACGGGATCGCCGGATGACACGATGTCGGCCGCTTTTTCACCGAGTACTGTCATAACGGCTTTGCGGTCACCGCCTTTCGCGGCGCTTACGAGAGCATCGACTGCCGCTTCGGGGGTCTTGAAAGATTCTTGCGCGCCCGCCACGGATGCGAGGATGAGCATTGCCGCCGTCAATGAGGCGAGTTTGCCGAAAAAGCGAACGTGCACTGCGTCGGTCATGACATCCTCGGTCTCATTTCAATCTGACTTCAGTTGTGGAGCGCCTGAAGGGCGAATGGGATTCGGGCACCGGAAGCGACCCACCGGTCGTAGGTTTCGAATTTCAGCCCGAGCTTGTCGTAATTGACCCGGAGGTAGCCATCGCGACCCCGCGTGACCGCGTCTGGCGCGATGGTTTGTACTTCCTGCGCCATGACGCCGACGTAGGCTTTGTCGCTGCCATTGTAACTAAAGCGATAGAAGCCGAGGCCATCGTCAAGTCGGCCGATCAGCGCAATATCGTGC
>JBATYN010000339.1:0-10312 GCA_049674125.1 Pseudolabrys sp.
GTCTTGGCGAGTGGCACGAAACTTTTCCAGCATCACTTTTTTGACAGTGGCGGCATTATTCCGACGCTCTAGAAGGTCGGGGCTACTAAAGCTGCTCATTCATTCTCCTAAGGGGAAATTCGATTCCTACCACATATGGCGTTCTATTATGCCATCCACAATGTCGCACAGGCCGAATTCACCGGTTTAAAGAGACGCGACGAAACGGTATTTCTTTTGCTGCAGCCCGGCCGCCTACGTGTGCGGAGCCTTTTTCTTATCATTTCGTGCATATATACATGGTGCTCTGACGCTCGAGTGCCGCGTTTCTGCGCCCGTAGCAGCTTCAATCGACAACGCAATGAAACGGGTTGCGTCGGAACAGACCCGCCGCAAAGGAGATATTGTGACGAATTCAAAGGAAGCCCTGAAGAAGCAAGCAGATGCACGCTTCAAGAAAGACGAGCGGGTGCGAGAGGGCACGAAGGCAATGCTGGAATATGAGACTAAGAACCGCGCCGTTCGCGAGAAAACTGCGCGGCTAAGAGCGCTTCGATTGGACAAGGAGGCGGCGGATAAAAACAAAGAAGTCGCAGCGGACTCCGGTCAGCTCTTGGTTACCAGAAAAAAGGCGAATCATGGCTGCTAGTAGTAAGAATATGCGAATGCAATCGCGGCTGGAGAAGGCCGCACGAGAAAGTCACAATCTCAGGGTGGACTACGAGGTCCAAGCAAAGATAATTCGAGAGAAGACCGCGCGACTGAAGGCTCTCCGGTTGGCTAAAGAAGCGGCCGAGAAGAAAAACTCGGGCGCGTAAACTTTCCGCCTCAACTATTCGTACATCCGAAATTCAACCCCGGCACTTGCGTGCGCCGGGATTTTCTCGGTCATTCACCAAAATTCGCTCGTCCATGACTCTGTTCTTGAGCTGCGCCATACCGATCAAGGACGGCTACACACCGCTCGCCGATTTCTTCCTGTGGTGCGGCGGCCAAGGTCGCCGCACACTTCCATAAAGCCGCAGCGCCTACTTGCTGGGGCCGTTCGCACAGTCGAATAGCCGCGTACTTGCACGGGATCACGTCTATTAAAATTTTCTTCAGATCGAAGGCGGTGGCTGTCTCACCACTCGTCATGCACATTAGTGCGACGACCGTGAATGACCGTATCATGGAGGCTCCCTAGCTTTGCCGGGCCCCCTCGTTTTGCAGCCTGGACCTGACGGCAGCAGCTCGCGTTGATCCAGATCAAAGAAATGCCAGAGCGGCGGGCCGCATTGCTCATCGATCACGATGCTTAAAGCCGCCTATCCGCTTATGGCACAAAGCGGACATCGTAGAGAGCTTATGAATGCCCGTAATTGAGGGCAAAGCGGTCATTTCTCGAGAGCGTTACAAGTATCGCTGTCGCTTGGCAGAACTCTTACGCCGTTGCAGAACTCGGCATCAACAAAATGGGGTAGCAATGCCTGAAGCGGCCCTTCGCGACGTTTGCATTAATTATGAAGTGATTGGCGACAAAGGGCCATGGCTAGCACTCACACCGGGTAGTCGCCGCTCTTTTGGCGAACTAGTCGAACTGTCTAAGGCAATCGCTACATTTGGCTATCGCGTACTGCTGCACGATCGGCGCAATTGCGGTGCGTCGGATGTCGCGTTTGACGGTTCCAAATCGGAGCACGAAGTGTGGGCCGATGATCTTTACGCGCTAGGCGGACATCTTGGCGCGCTGCCGCTGTATGTCGGCGGCTCCTCCGCAGGTGCACGTTTGGCGATCCTCTTTGCCATACGGTACCCGGTCGGCCTACGAGGTCTACTGCTTTGGCGTGTCACTGGTGGTCAGGAAGCGGTCGAGCGACTTGCCGAGAATTACTACGGGCAATTTATCAAAACCGCCCGCGCTGGCGGAATGCGCGCCATATGCGAAACCGAGCATTTTGGTGAGTGCATCAAAGCGCGAGCGTCAAACCGCGGCCGGCTTTTGAAGACCGATGTCGAAGAGTTCATCAAAACTATGACCTATTGGCGCGAATGCTTCCTTCGATCCGCGAATTTACCTATCGTCGGCGCGACCGAGGCAGAATTGCGTGCAATTAAAGCGTCCGCCTGCTTGATTGCCGGCAATGATGTAATTCATACGCCGGCGACCGCGCGCAAAGCCGCCTCACTTATACCCAACAGCGAGTTGCACGAAGACGTGGTAGAAAAGCGTTCTGACCAAAATCTGCTGAAAGAATGGGATCGCGAGGAATGGCGTGAGGCGGAGCCGCGCATTTCCGCCATTTTTGCCGCGTTTCTGGAACGGGCGGAATTGAAATAACTCGCAACATTCAGTGGATTGGGAAGGAAAAAATGAGTCTGGAAATTCGTCGCGTCGTTACGGGGCATACCACGGACGGCCGCGCCAAAATTGAGGTCGACGAAATCGCCAAAAACGTGATCTCAAATCGCTTGGGCGCTTCGTCCTGCGTCGTCTGGTCTACACAGGGTTTTCCGGTCATCAATGACGGATTCAATGATCCAACATCCGGCTCGTTCAAAACTACGGTCAAAGGCGGCAGCGTGTTTCGTATCGTCTGTTATCAACCGGGTGTAACCCCGCGCAACCACCGTACCGATTCGATAGACTATGCGGTCGTCATTTCGGGCACGATTGACATGGAACTGGACGACGGGGTAGTCGCGAATCTCAAGGCAGGCGACGTGCTTGTCCAGAGGGGCACCATTCACAATTGGATCAATCGCGGCACCGAAGATTGCGTCATTGCCTTCGTGCTGATCAGCGCCAAGCCAGTAACTTCCGCGGGCAATTCGCTTAACGCTATAGGATAACGCGCGTCAGTTGGGCTCGATGCCGGCGGCCTTCACCGCGTCGCGCATCAAGGTGACCTCCTGCCGAAAATATGTCGCCGTTTCGGCAACGTTGCGGTTATCGGGAACGTAGCCGTCGCGTTGCATAATGGACGCGACCGCCGGGGCCTGCAAAGCCGCACGAATCGCCGCATTCAGCCTTTCGACGATCTCAGGCGGCGTCTTGGCGGGAGCAAAGAACATTCCCCATGATCCTATGGGCTCGAAACCGGGCAACATATCCTTCATAAGGGGTATGTTCGGAAATGCCGGAAACGGCTTGCTACCGGTGAATGCGAGCGCCCGTACGCGACCATCCTTGAGGAGTCCCATCACGGACGGTGGAGTTACAAACATAACTTCGACGCTGCCGCTAAGCATGCCGGTCATTACTTCGGACGCGCCTTTGTAGGGAATGTGCTGCATTTTAATCTCGGCGTATTTGCTGAAAATCTCGGCGGCGAGGTGCAGCCCGTTACCCACGCCCGGTGAACCGTAGACAGCATGATCTTGTTTGGCGTGGTCGATAAATTCTCCCAGCGTCTTGTATGGTGATTTGGCGTCGACCAGCATGAAGAGGCCGTCGAGAATGCCGATGGTTGCTATTGGCGAGAGATCAGTGAACAGGTCATAGCCAAGGTTTTTGTAAATGTAGGGTGTGGGCGCGATTCCATTCGAGGAAAACAGCAGCGTGTATCCATCTGGCTTTGATTGCACGACCGACCGTGTCGCTATCGTTCCGTTGGCACCAACCCGGTTTTCAACGAAAAACTGCTGCCCGAGATCAAGGCTGAGTTGTTGCGCGACCGTACGTGCCTGGACATCGGGGCCGCCACCGGCGGCATAGCCAACGACCACCCTTACGGGATGGTCGGGATATTGCTGAGCATGCGCGGTCACGCACGTGAATGGCACCATGAGTGCCAAAAACGAGAGGCATCGCAGCATGTGCGTCTCCTCAGAGTATACCGCCGGAGTGAAAATATGCAGTTATTTTTCGAAAGCGTAAAATACAATTATTGCAACCCGGCGATTGGCGGTTCGCCGCACTCTGCTTCTCGGTCGCCATCAGGGTTTGGCCGCCGGTTCGGGTTGAGGCTGCGATTGGGTTTGGTCTTCATTGATGGGTCTGTTCCCACAGCTGGCGTGCTACCGGTAGAGCATCGATGTTGATGGTTTTCCACCACGCGACTTCGTTGCCCATGGTGAACTCATCGCTGACTTTGACGCCTAAGGCGCGCGGTTCCGGGTTAGCTAGTTCTTGAAGTCAGATGACCCGTACACGTGAAAGCAAAGCTCAGTCTAAATCCATGGAACCATACCGTCAGAACGGAGTGAGAACAGATCAACAAGCGCGACGATGCGAGTTCTACGGGAAGTAGCTAGAATGGAAAGTAGCCTCTGTGTGTAGGAGTTGGTCATGGCCCCGCGTGCGTATTGGAAAGGCTTTCTGCGCCTTTCGCTTGTCTCCTGTCCCATTCAACTTTTTCCCGCCACCACCGAGCGCGAAAAGATCAGCTTCAACCAAATCAACAAAGAGACGGGAAACCGAATTCGCTATCGCAAGGTCGATGAGGACACGGGCGAAGAGGTTGAGTCATCCAACATCATCAAGGGCTATCAGATCGAGAAGGGGAGATACATCGAGATCAGCGAAGAAGAAATTGAGTCGATCACACTTGAGAGCAGGAAGACGATCGAGATCGACGAGTTCGTTCCAAAATCGGAGATTGACGAGCTCTACAATGACCGCCCGTACTACATCGCACCCGACGGCGATGTCGGACAGGAGGCCTTCGTTGTTATCCGAGAACCACGCGGCCTATGGCCACCATATTCATTTTCTCAATGATCAATCGATCATGACGGTAGAAGTAGAATCCCTGATGTTCGGACACCTGCTTCTCGGTCGCCATCAGGGTTTGGCCGCAGGTTCTGGCTCAGGCACCGGTTGCGTTTGGTCTTCGTTGGGATGGGTCTGTTCCCAAAGCTGGCGCGCCACCGGCAGAACATTAATGTTGATAGTCTTCCACCAGGTAATCTCGTTGCCGGCCTGATGCAGCTGCCGGTGATGACCCCTACACAAAGGCACGGTGAACTCGTCGCTGACTTTGATCCCTAAGGCGCGCGGTTGGGCAAAGCGTAAGTGATGCGGGTCAGAGGGGTGACGTCCGCACACGAGGCAGGGTTGGGCCGCCACAAAGCGCAAATGCGACTTATCCCGCCGCCGCCTGGGTTCGGCGAGGGCGAGAATGCTTTTGTCGATCTTGACTGATTCAACCTTGGCTGATTCGACTTTGGAAGATTCCTGGGCCGGGGAGGGATCGGCGATTGCCGGCGCAAGTGGCGGCTGATGTGTCGCGGGCCTTGCCTCTCGATAGTGTTCACTAGGTGGGGGAGACTGCCGGCGTCCGTAATAGCGCGATGGTCGTGGAATAGGCGTGGTGTCGTCGGGGTGAAAACCAACGCGTGTCGGCTCTGCAGCGATTGGTGTTGGCTGCAAGGGAGGTGAAGGTAAGGAGGTCTTGCCAGTGCGGCTCTGCCGGTAGAGCTCAAGGCCAAACGGTCTGCCAAACGTGGCAAAGGCACGTTTGCTGGCATCGGTCTCTGCAGCTTTCAGAGCAATATCGTGCACTTCGCCAGGTGAAGTCCCGCGGCCTTCACCTGAACCATGACCCTCACGAATGACGGTTGCGCCGGCTACCTGCACCGTGATGCGCACTTTGGCGATATAGACGGCGAAGAATGTGCCGCGGTTTTCACGGCAAAGCACACAGCGAGTCTCGATCGTCTCCCGGCTCCAGGCATCGAACCCGAAGATCCGATTGGCTTCCGAGATGGCAAACCATCCCTCGATATATGACAGCTCCCGGCCATGGGCCTCGCGGGTGCGGATCTGGTGGCCATCGAGGGGCCGGCGCAGCGCTTGCAGCTGTTTTGCTGAAAAGCCCATCACCGTGTCCTCACACTCAAGATCGGCTCCGGATTGGAGAGCGCAACCCCGGTGATGTCGGCGCCGTCTTTAAGCTCACTCAGCAGTTCCTGCCGCTTCAATCGCGGTGCACTGGGCTGCCAATAGATGCTGGGCACAGCCGCTTCATCGAGCACCTGCAGGGCCGGCATGCCGGGCCGGATCGAGACCGAGAAATCCGGTGCCGTGATCTTTTTGAGGTCCAGCTCGACCATGACGTCTTTGGCGATCTGGCGCCGTTTGGAGGCGCGGTCCTGCAGGCGATCCAGACGCCCCTGCATGTCGGCAATACGGCCCTTGAGACCTACGGCCAGCGCTTCATCGGCGAGCGCCGAGCGGATGATGGCGGTAACAATTTCATGCAGATCAGTAAGACCCTCGACTGTATCGGCGAGCGTCTGTTCGTCGATCGTGGGATCGTCGGCTTTGATGCGGTCGCGGAGGGTGCGGTAGGTGATGGCGGAAAACGCAAGCTGGTCCATTGGTTTACCTCGTTAATACTCGTTAACGAGTTAAAATCACTCGAAATAGAGTTCTTGTCAACCGTGACCGAATCGGGAACACTCGAATTCATGATTCAATCCGCGCAAATCCGGGCCGCACGAGCCCTTTTGGCCTGGCGACAAGGGGACTTGGCGAAGGCATCAAAAACGGGCCTCGCAACTATCGCCCGCATCGAGCAAATGGAAGGGCTGGCGCAGGGCCACGTCGCTACCATCGTCCGCATCCAGAATGCGCTCGAGCGCGCCGGAATACGCTTCGTCGAGGATGAAGGCGGGGTCTACGGCGTATTGCTCGAGAAAAAATCTCGGAAGTGATGATGCCGTTTTGCGAAACGAAGCCAAAGATTGTTCGCAAGAACTATCGGTTGGTATTTTCCAGTCTGCTGGACAGTCCGGTTTTGAAACCCTGCAATGATGTAAGATTTCCCTGTTGCTTCGAAAAAATTCCCTGTTCCTCTAAAAAAATTCCCTTCCTGGTCGCAGGGAATTCAGCTGAAAGCATTTGAATTTGCGCGCTTGCCAGCCCTAAGGAGGTCTTCAAAGTTGGCGGATTTTACAGAATTCCCTGTTTATTTCCCTGTTAGCAGGGAAGCTGGAAGTGGACCTCGGAGATAAAATCTATGGAAATCCTCGAAGCCGTTGCGTCGCGCTACTCATGTCGCGCCTTTTTGCCGACACCAGTTCCAGAAAAGACCGTCCGCGAGATCGTTGAACGCGCGGCGCGCGCGCCATCGGCCGGCAATATGCAGCCTTGGCGGGTCTATGCCATCTCTGGCCGCCGCATCGACGAACTCAAGGCGTTGATGGCTCCGCGAATGGCGACTGAGCTGCCGAAAGGCGAGGGCACAGATTACACGATCTACCCTGAGCCGCTGACGGAACCCTATCGGTCGCGCCGCTTCACGGTCGGCGAATTGCTCTACCAGTCGATCCATGTGTCGCGAGAAGACAAGTCATCGCGTTACAAGCAGTATTCTCGCAATTATCAGTTTTTCGGTGCGCCCGTTGCCCTGTTTTTTGCCCGAGAAAAAGCTCACGGACCGGCACAATGGGCCGATATTGGCGGTTATCTTCAAACTGTCGCTCTGCTCGCACGCGGGTTCGGATTGCATACATGCCCGCAACAGGCATGGGTCTCGTTTCACAGAACTGTGGGTGTTTTTCTGAGACTCCCCGACAATTTGATGATTTATTCGGGTTTAGCGCTCGGTTACGAAGATGCGGCTGCCCCGATCAATGCATGGCGTTCTCCACGCGAACCACTCGACCAATATGCATCGTTCGAGGGCTTCGATAAGTAGCGATTTTGAGCCATTTGATCCCATGCGTTCAGGCGGCGTTCACCGGCGCGCCGCTAACACCCCGCCCATGCCGGTTTCCCGCATACTCTTTGCCGTGCTGGTGCTTTGCGCCATCGGTCAGCCGGCTATCGCCGCTGAAACGTCCCATCACGAGTCGTGTCTCACGAAAGCCGAACAACGCGCAGCCGTTGACGCGAACAAGGCCATTTCGCTAGGGCAGGCCATCAAATCTCTGCGTCAGTACCGCAAACATTCCGAAGTTGTTCGCGCGCGTCTCTGTCGCCACGACGAGAAACTTGTCTACGTGCTGACTCTTCTTGGTAGCAGTGGCAAAGTGGTCGACGCAACCGTCGACGCCGTGAACGGCGAGTTTCATACCAACCCTTGAGCGGAGAATAATGCCTTGCGCCTCCTCGTCATCGAGGATGATCCCGATCTCAATCGCCAGCTCGCCACTGCGCTGACCGACGCCGGCTACGTCGTCGATCGCGCTTTCGATGGCGAGGAGGGCCACTATCTCGGCGAGTCCGAACCCTACGACGCGGTCATTCTCGATATCGGTCTGCCGAAAATGGACGGCATCTCGGTGTTGGAAGCTTGGCGTCGCACAGGTCGCGCAATGCCCGTGCTCATGCTCACGGCTCGCGACCGCTGGAGCGACAAGGTGCAGGGCTTTGATGCTGGCGCCGATGACTATGTTGCCAAGCCATTCCACCTTGAGGAGGTGCTCGCGCGCGTGCGCGCGCTTTTGCGTCGTTCCGCTGGTCACGCCAAAAGCGAATTCAATTGCGGGCCGGTACGGCTCGATACCCGAACAGGCCGCGTCGCTGTCAACGGCAATCCTGTAAAACTGACCAGCCACGAATACCGGCTGCTCGCCTATTTGATGCACCACACCGGCCGCGTGGTTTCCCGCACCGAGCTGGTCGAGCATCTCTACGATCAGGATTTTGATCGAGACTCGAATACGATCGAAGTGTTTGTCGGCCGCATCCGCAAGAAGCTCGGCGTCGAGATTATCCAGACCGTGCGCGGGCTTGGCTATTTGCTAACACCGCCTGACGTCCGTTGACGGGATGCGCGCCAACTCCCTCGCGCTGCGCCTCTTCCTGTCGGCCACTGCATGGGCAGTGGTCATTCTTCTCATCACCGGTATCGTTCTATCGTCGCTCTACCGGCAGGCCGTTGAGCGCGCGTTTGACCGCCGGCTTGGCGTTTACCTGCGCACGCTGGTCGCTGATGTCGCCTCTCCGGAAGAGGCGGGCGAAAAATTTCCGCAATCACTCGGTGAACCACTATTCGAACTGCCGCTGTCGGGCTGGTATTGGCAGGTCACCCGTCTCGACCCTGGAAAGTCAGAACTCCGGGCCTCGCGTTCATTATGGGACGGCGGGCTGCCGCATTTGCAGGATTACGGTATTTCCGCAGGCGCCGATGGATCCCGCGAGGGCTACGTGCCCGGCCCTGAGGACCAGCGACTGCGGTTAGTCGAGCGCAATATCGACCTCGGCGATGAAGGTCATTATCTCGTTGCTGTAGCCGGCGACGCCGCCGAAATCTCCGAGGAAACGCGATCGTTCGATCAGGCGCTGATCATCACGTTTTCCATACTCGCGGCCGTTCTGCTGCTCACGACGACCTTTCAGGTCCGCTTCGGCCTCGCCCCTCTCAAGCGTATCACCGACGGGCTTGCCGCTATCCGGTCGGGTAGCGCAGAACGTCTCGCCGGACGATTTCCGGAAGAGATTGCGCCTCTCGCGCGCGAGACCAATGCCTTGATCGAAGCTAACAAGGAGATCGTCGAGCGCGCGCGCACCCATGTCGGCAATCTTGCACATGCATTGAAAACGCCTCTCTCAGTCATGGTGAACGAAGCCGCAGCCCGCGGCACCGACCCGTTCGCGCAAAAAGTGCTCGAGCAGGCCGACATCATGCGCGACCAGGTCGCGCGGCATCTAGAGCGCGCGCGCCTGGCTGCCCGCCTCACCGTGGTTGGATCTGTTAGCGAAGTCGTTCCGGTTGTTACGGCGCTTGCGCGTACGATGGAGAAGATCCACCGCGATAAAAACCTTACGATTGAAGTGCATGCTGACGATAAAGCGCAATTCCACGGAGAGCGCCCCGACCTCGAGGAGATGATGGGCAATCTCGTCGATAATGCCTGCAAGTGGGCGTCATCGCGCGTGGCAATTGAAGTGGTGCGAGAGCGGCCTGACCAGGCCAGCAATCGTCAGGTTGTCCGCATTATCGTCGATGACGATGGCCGCGGTCTGTCTCCATCGGAACGCGAACAAGTCGCAAAGCGCGGACGACGGCTGGACGAAACAAAGCCTGGGTCGGGTCTCGGTCTGTCGATCGTGGTGGAACTGGCGGCTCTTTATGGCGGCGGCCTCACACTCGGCACCGCACCATTGGGAGGGCTGCGGGCCGAGCTGGTTCTGCCAGCGGTCTGACGTCAAATTTGCTTTTTTGAGGGGCCGCCGGAGTTTTGCCCTAATCGTCCCATCCCGATAGACTAATTAATCTTGGCTCTCGGGGGTCGACATGTCCGCATCCAAGTTTGCCGCGGTCTCTATTATCGGACTCACACTCGCTGCTTGCGCCGGTAGCCCGGACGGAACGGGACCTGGGCCCAGAGAAAACACCGGCACTTTGCTCGGCGCGGGCACTGGCGCTTTGCTCGGTGCTGCGGTCGCGGGTGGCGGGAC
>JBATYN010000340.1:0-2831 GCA_049674125.1 Pseudolabrys sp.
ACGTTGTCGACCCATTCGCCCGGCATGGTCGACATGGGAAATTCCTGACCCCGTTTTTCGGTGTTCAGCCAGTTGTCGCGTTGGGTGTCATCGAGAAACAGCGAGCCGTCGGTGCCGGTGATCTCAATCCACGTGGCGCAATAGTTCGGATAGCTCGGTGGCAGGTTCCAGCCTCCGCCGATCATCACCGCCACCCCGTTGTCCATCGTGACTGTGGTGAACATCACGTCATGCGAACCGTTGATTGGCTGCATGTAGCCATAGGCGCCCTGCGAATAGACGCGCACGGGTTTGGCCGGCTCGAGTAGCCAGAGCACAAAATCGAGGTCGTGCGTCGATTCCATTACGACGGGAGAAAGCCGTACGCGGGTCGCGATCTTCTTGCCGAGGCTGCGCGAAAGATGTCGGCTGACCAGCACCGACACGACTTTGCCAAGCGTACCATCGACGATCTTCTTTTTCGCATAGGCGATCTTGGGATTAAACCGCTGTGAATATCCAATCGTGAATTTCAGACCGTTGCGCTTGGCGAGCTGGATCAGTTCGTCCGCTTCCCACAATTCCAGCGCAATCGGCTTCTCAAGCATAACGTTTTTGCCGGATTTCAGGCAATCGCGGCAAATTGGGTAGTGGTTCGATTCCGGCGTGGTCGAGATATAGACCACCGAAATGTTCGGATTTTTGATGATGTCGTTGTAGTCGAGTGTCGCGGTCGCGGGTTTGTAAAGCGTCTTCACTTCAGCCAAACGGTCTGGCTTGATGTCGCACAGGTGCAAGTTGTCCACGAGCGCGGTGCGCGCGAGCGTGTCCGCGCGCGTCCCCCCGACCCAGCCAACGCCAATCACCGCAGCTTCAACCGTTCTCACCGGACGTAATCCTTCCGTTTCTTATGATGTGCCGCGGCCGGCTGGCCGCGCGGGCGGAGACTAGCCCACGCGCGAAACGACTGAAAGGGCAGGATTTTTCAGCGTACGAAAGCGGCCTGGCCGACTCCGAACACCTGCGCTGCGAATTGCGGGTAGACCTCGGCCAGCTGGGGCGCGATCACCTCGCGCATGAGTTTCAGCGTCTCCGGTGTGGGCGCCGGTGTTTCCTGCACCGAACCGGGCCTTTCGAAGTCGAACCCGGTGTTTTCCACGACTTCTTCGATCGTGTGGCCCGGGTGCACACTTGCCAGGACAAAGCGCCCATCGACGAAGTTGAAAAGGCAGCGATTTGTCACCAGCGCAATCGGTCCGCCGGGGCGATAGACATTTGTTTCGCTCACGCCGGGCGCGCTGATGAAATCGACCTTGGGCACCAGCGTTCGGCGGGAATGCTCGGTGCGAAAAAGGATCACTTTCGGCACCACGTAGTAGAGATAGGCCGAGCCAAACGAACCGGGAAAGCGGACCTTCGGATGCCCGTAGTCGCCGGTGCTCACAAGGTTGACGTTGCCCTGTCCATCGATTTGCCCGCCCGACAGAAAAAACACATCGATGCGGCCCTGGCCCGCGCAGTCGAAGAGTTCGCGCGCCCCATCGGTGAAAAAATTGTGCTTCCGGCTTTGCAGCAGCGAAACGTAAGGCTTTCCCTTGCCGCGCTCGCGTGCGAGCAGCGCAGCGGTTGCCGGAATGGGCGAGGCATTGCCGACCGCCACATGACGCACATCGCCGATCAGTCGCGCGATAACATCGGCGAGCAATTCCTCGTCGCGGAAATGGTCACGCGGGGCGGTGTTCATACACATACCGTTTGAGATATTCGGCAAAGCCCTCCGACGTGGCCGCCATGCGCGCATAGTCAGCAAGGTGATCGGCATCGGCCGCGTAGAAATCCGGCAATCCCAGCGGCCAGGCGCCGCGCTCCGCCACTGCGATACGGTCGACATAGAAGCCCGGCAGTGTGCCCGCAGCGAGCACGGGATCGTCGAGCAGATTGCCCTCGTGCATCTTTTCCACGGTTGCGATTGTTTTCACGGCGGCGTGCGCCATCGTCGCGAGTTCGCGCTGACGCCCGATCCAGACGTTTCCATGCCGGTCCGCCATGGGTGCGTGGATCAGCGCCACGTCCGGCTTTATGGCCGGCAACAGGACGATCGGATCGCCATTCGCGAACGGGCTGTCGATCACTTTCCAGTCGTCGCGGTATTTGAGGACATCCGAGCCAATCAGCCCGCGCAGCGGCATGAACGGCACGCCCTTTTCCGATGCCTGCAAGGCGGCGTGCAGCGCCGGGCAGGTGGCGTCTTTCATTTTGATCGCGCCTGACGTTACGGCGGCGGTGAATCGCGGCGCCGGGCCAAATTCACCGAGGCTGACGGCGCTTGTCTCGATGGTCTCAATGCAGCCGGCGCCGATGAGAAGATCGGCTTGCAGGCTCGAGGTCGGCAGCGCCACCAGATGCAGCCGTTTCACGCCACGCTGGATCAACGCGCGCGTTGCCGCCATAGGCACGCCGGAAACCTCGCGTGGCACCACCAACAGGCAGCCGTCACCGATTGGCGCAACGGCGTCGTCAAGCGATTTCGCCAGCTGAAACATCATGGCCTGCAACGTTGCGCGGTGTCTGCCGCCATCGTTTTTCCCATTGTTGCCCTTGCAACGTCTACTGGATTTTGCGACTTGGGTTAGATGCCAGCGACCCTGCAAGACAAGCTGCGCGCCAGGCGCTTTGTGATCACCGCGGAAGTGACACCACCGGTGTCGGCCGACCGGGGCGAATTGCTTGCCAAGGCGCTGCCGTTGAAGGGGCTCGCCGATGCGGTCAACATCACCGATGGTGCGGGCGCGCGGCCGCATCTCGGCGCGGTGACTGCGGCTGCGATCCTCGTCGGGCAGGGCATTGAGCCG
>JBATYN010000341.1:0-2114 GCA_049674125.1 Pseudolabrys sp.
TCCTTTGTGAACGCCTTTCCGCGCAGTCCCTTTGCAAGCAGAAATATGAAAACAAGCGGTCCCGGCATCGCTGCGATGGCTCCCAGAATCCCGCCGAAAAATCCGAATGCGATGCCGGTTGGTAAAACCAAGCGAGCCTGAAGCTGCAGCTTCGGCGCGAGCAGCGTGACGCCGCCGACACCCATAAGCACTAGGCCTGCGATAATCTTTGCAACGTTCGCGTCGAGCGCCAACAGGACTCGAACTCCAAGGAAGAGGCCGGGAATCATCCCAAGAATCACCGGCATCAATTGTATGAGGCATCGTCCAGTCTTTCCGCCCTCCAGCGCCTGCGGCACGTTGCTGAAGATCAAAGGCATGCTCAGTAGCATGGTCGCTAATTTGATGTCGATGAACAGCGACAGCAGCGGCAGCGCGACGACTGGCATGCCAACCCCGATTACCCCCTTCAGGAGGCCGGCGACGATCAGGCTGCAAACCACGGCAGCAATGATAGTTGCTTGCTCGAAATAAAGAGTGCGGATCAACATGACGTTTAACTCCGGCAGCGCATTCTTGCTGCGAGGTTTGCGATTGTCTCGCGCGAACAGTTCGGCATTGGCCGAACTGTTTTCGGTTGATATGCTTCCGGTATCAGCGATAGGGTTATGGATGGTCGCGGCAGCAAATCTGGTGGAAGTGACCGCTCTCGTTGGCGACACTGCGCGAGCGACAATGCTTAATGCCCTTATGGGCGGCCAGTCGCTGACGGCCACTGAGCTTGCTTACTGCGCCAATGTCTCTCGCTCGACGGCGAGCGGCCACCTGAGCAAGCTGGTTGCTGCGCGGCTTTTGACTGTCACTCGCAAGCGCCGCTTCAGCTATTACCGGATCGCGTCCCCGCTGGTCGCGACAATGCTGGAAAGCATTAAGGTCGTCGCCGCCATAGAGGTGCCACCCCGCCGCCAGCCGCGGTCAGCAAACGACGATGCACTCCGTTTTGCCCGAAGTTGCTACGATCACCTGGCTGGCCAGGTAGGAGTCGCTGTTACGGATGCACTTGTGGCCATGGGGCACATCGTACTCACCGATGAAGGCGGTGAGGTCACGTCTTCGGGCGGGCGTTTCTTTTCCGCGTTCGGTGCTGATCTGAGGCCGCGGACTCGGCGGATTTTCTGCCAGCCTTGTCTCGACTGGAGCGAGCGTCGTTATCACCTCAAGGGACTCGTCGGAGCTCGGATACTGGATCGTCTATTGGAGCTCGGTTGGCTCAAATGTGTGTCGGGCAGCCGTGCACTCCAACTAACGTCGTCTGGAAGAGCGGGCTTGTCCGAAATCTTCCAGATCGAGATCAACAACGAGGGTGTGTCAACCGGTCGATTATGCGACCCACGACGGCTGACGGCTTAGGCTGAGCGAAGCAGCACCGCGAATGTCTGCTATTGGCACATAACGGACATGGGCAAGTGCACTGCACGTGGCCGCTATTGGCTGTAAAGCGGACGTCGAGAGGCCGCCTGCGGGTAAATCAGCGACAGTACCGGTAGGAGTACCGGCCTAAACGTCCAATCCGCTCATACGCTCCAAACCTAGTAAGCAGCAAATTTCTTCGGTAAGCGCCTTGGTACTCTGCCTCGGTGACGGCAAAGCACGCTTGTCCAGGAGATTCTGTATTCACCGATGAGGACGAAGAAGCAACCAAAGACGTTGCGATGGCCAGCGGCAATAAGACACATAAAATTCCGCCTGCACAGATCACAGCCAATGTTGTATTGGGCCAATTCTTCAGAGTCCGCAACAACACGCCCTGCACTCGCTTTTCGTTTGCCGTTTTGTCGTGCGATACAAAGGCGCGCTCTCGCTTGGCTCGCCACTTGGGCCCAGGCCCGCGCATGTAGTGTAATTCGGGTCTGTATAAATCGAACTGCATGAGCCGCCAAACTTCGTCAGTAAGAGTCTTGCGTGGGCAATAGGTCTCGCTGGTTGGCAGCGAAGTTTCTTCGGCCTCGACGCAAGGGCGCAATTGCAGGTCGGGGTGTGGATGCGTTGTGTCTCGTATTGGATATGTCATGGCGTGGTAGCGCTCCCAGTCGCTGCCTCCACGATCACTGTTCCGGTCATGTGCGGATGTAACG
>JBATYN010000342.1:0-12448 GCA_049674125.1 Pseudolabrys sp.
CATTAAATGTGTAGTCCGGATCGGCTTGCACGTCAGGAATATGAACAATTTTGCCCTCAACCAGCGCCCTTCCGGTTACCGAGCCTCGATTAACTTGGACAGGAAGATCTCTGACGAGTTGGGTAAATTCGGTGGAGAAGCCGTGGGTGGCTGCACGAAAGAAAACGCCATCCGCTTGGCGCGTGATCGTTCCCTGCTCGGCATCGCAGAGCCGGGCTGCAGATTCAATCAGCGTGTCGAGCACAACCTGCAGATCAAAGGTCGAGCGGCTGATGACCTTGAGGACGTCGGCGGTGGCGGTCTGTTGCTGGAGAGATTCGCGCAACTCGTTGAGTAGCCGCGTGTTCTCGATGGCGATGACCGCCTGCGCGGCGAAATTCTCCACCAGTTCAATTTGCTTTTCCGTAAACGGTCGTACCTCCTGGCGATACATATTAAAGGCGCCGACGAGTTCGCCCTCCTTGATCATTGGCACAGCTACAAAGGTTCGGGCACCCACGACTTCAACGAGGGGGACAATGAAAGTGTTTTTATCGATGTAGGCCTGATCGAGCCGCAGATCAGAAATGTGGACAACTTTCTTGGTCGCGACGAGGCGATCGAGCGGGACACCGGGATTTTCGCGCAAATCGATCACACGATTGCGCCGTAAATAATCGTTGTAACTTTTCTTGTTGTTGACCGCGACGGGGCGAAAGACAGGCCCTTCTCGCAAAAATAAATTGCCGAATGTTGCTTCGCAAATGCGCGTTGCATTTGTCAACATAGCGTCGAAGACCGGTTCAAGCTCGCCGGGCGAACTTGAGATGACTTTGAGAACCTCCGATGTCGCAGTCTGCTGGTCGAGCGATTCTGAAAGATCGTCGGTGCGCTGGCGCAGTTCGCTCAATAGCCGCGCATTCTCGATAGCGATGAGGGCTTGCGCGGCGAAGCTCCGCACCAGTTCAATCTGCTTATCGGAAAAAGTACTGACTTCCTTGCGGTAAATAATGACTGCGCCGACCAGTTCTCCATCTTTAAGCATCGGTACGCCAAGCATTGAGCGAAATCCGCCGAGTTCTACGGCTGCAACAGATCTCGGCTGCCGTTCGATATAGGCGCGCTCCGCCATTGTGTCCGGAACATTGACCGCCGCTTTTGTATCGAAGAGGCGACGAAGCATGCTTCCTGATTCGGGGTAAACCAGGGGATCGTGCTTTCGCACCTCAGCATACTCTGGCGGCACGTTGTACATGGCAGTCGAGCGTAATGCGTCACCTTCCCTGAGATAAAGGTGGCCGAATTTTGCCGCACAAAGCCGCGTTGCGTTTTCCAGGACTGCCTCGAAGACCGGGTTGACCTCGCCGGGCGAACTTGAAATGACCCGCAGAATTTCCGATGTCGCTGTCTGCTGGTCCAGCGATTCGGTAAGATCGCGAGTGCGCGCCTGCACTTCGTCGAACAGCCGCACGTTTTCGATCGCGATCATCGCCTGATCAGCGAACGTGGTCACGAGCTCGATCTGCTTGTCTGTATATGGCTTGACTGCCGAGCGCAAAAGACCAATGACGCCGACCACAACGCCGTCGCGAAGCAGCGGAACGCCGAGCAACGAACGATGCTTGCCGACGCGGGCATATTCACGGCCGGTGTATTCAGGATCCGCAAGACAGTCCGGGATATGAACAGTGCGTCGCTCGAGTGCGGTGCGGCCGACGAGTGTGCCGCGATCACGCTTTATAGGATGCTCCGACAGATACTTGATGTAGTCTGCACCAGCATTGTTGGCGCTTGCCAGGTGATACTCATTGCCCTGCAACCTGAAGAAGCAGGCATATTCCGCCTCGCACAACCGCCCCGCTGTCTGAAGAATAACGTCCAGAACGGGCTGAATGTCGGTTGGTGAACTTGAGATGACGCGAAGCACCTCCGAAGTCGCTGTCTGTTGCTCCAGCGCCTCGGTGAGATCGCTGGTGCGTTGCCGTAGCTCGTTGAGCAGCCGCGTGTTCTCGATGGCGATGACGGCCTGTGCGGCGAAGCTCGTGAGCAGTTCGATCTGTTTGTCGGTAAACGGGCGGACTTCCTGGCGATAAATAACGATCGAGCCAATCAGCTCGTCCTCCTTGAGCAATGGCACGGCAACAAGAGATCGCGCACCGGCCTCGTCGACGAGTTCCACCGCCCGCGGATGGCGTGGATAAACCGGCTCGGCCTTTAGGTCGTGAATGTGAACGATACTCTTGGTTTTGGAGATGCGGTCGAGCGGCATGCCCGCATGGTCGCGCATGGCAATTATCGGCCCGCGCCGCATGGATTCGGTAAATACGGTCTCGCCGTGCACCGCAACGGCGCGAAAGTTTTGGCCCTCGCTTAGAAACAGATTGCCGAATTTTGCCTCGCAAATTCGTGTTGCGTTCGCCAGCATGGTCTGAAACACGGGTTCCAGATCGCCGGGTGAGCTTGAGATGACTTTGAGCAACTCCGATGTTGCAGTCTGCTGCTCCAGCGATTCGGAGAGATCGTCGGTGCGGCTGCGCAATTCATTCAGCAATCGAACATTCTCAATCGCGATCACCGCCTGATCGGCGAAGTTCTCGAGCAGAGCGACCTGTTTGCAGGTAAACGGGCGGACTTCCTGGCGGTAAATGACAATGGCGCCGACTAACTCACCGTCCTTGAGTAGCGGCACCAGTAACATTGTCCGTGCATCGGCAGAATCGACGATCGCAACGATCCGGGGATCATCGCGTTCGATATAGCATGTGTCTGTTTTGAGATCGTCGATGTGAACGACCTTCTTCGTCGCCGCGAGGCGTGCGAGTGGAGTCCGCGAGCTGGCGCGGACGTGAAGGACCGGATCACGCTGCCAATACTTACTATAGGCGGGCGGCGCATTCTGCATGGCGACGACGCGGAAGAAATCTTTTTCATAGACATACATATTTCCAAACTTGGCCTCGCAAATTCGCACGGCGTTTTCGAGCATGGCTTCGAACACGGGCTCAAGCTCGCCAGGCGAACTCGAGATGACGCGCAGCACCTCCGAAGTTGCCGCCTGCTGTTCCAGGGATTGGGAAAGCTCGCGGGCCAGCTGTGCAAGCTTCTTGTTCAATCCGGCACCGGCGGAATTCCGACGGCGCGCGACCTTAGGCGCACCCCGACGCTTGGGTCCGGACGTCGCTTGAGGTTGCTTTTTCATTGCTGCGCAGGCTGCTGTACGAATACTACGGACAGGGGTGCAAGGGACGGCCCATTCAGCAGACCGAGAAAATCTTGTGGTCCCATACCCTCCGCCCCCCGGCTCGGAAACGCCATCGTACGCGGTCAAGCTAGACCTCTGGAAGGGCCTCCCAGCGGTTCTCGGACGGGGCCTTTGGCTCGCCGATCGCCACTTTGTACAAAACAGCTCGTCATCAGGGGGCCTCAGGCTCCGAACAGGTCTGGATTCATGGTGGCGGACCAGCGATCGGCGGAATGCGGAGGCTTGGCGTTGGCAAGTTTGAGCACCGGTGCCTTTCCGCGATCACCGATGAGCTCGAGGGCCTTGAGCACCTGCAGGCGAGCCGCGACACGGCCAAACCTAATCAATCTTTAGTCGACTTAACTGCGATTTGGTCGCAGCAATTCAATCATATGGGCGGTAAGTTCTTATCCATGACCAAGCGCCTCGCGGACATAATCATGGAAGTATTGGACGAGCTGGGAGCAACTGAGATGCATCCCTTGCACGGGTCGGTCTTTAACCAGATCGTCGCAAAGCGTTGGAAGCGCCTTGGAAATAAATTTGGTTTAAAAAAAGATTTTCGCCAAACAATCAATGAAGAGTTGCAGCGCTTCGGGCCAAAATCGAAAGAATGGCGGCCTAAGCTATTTAGAATGCATGGTGGTGGATATTGGTCTATTCGAAACGACGCTTCGCGCGGCATCGAACAACAATGGCGCAAGGAAGTCGCAGAGCTTTGGATCTCGATCCACACCTAGCCCGCTACGCGCCATAAACACACGTGTCTGGGTCGAGATGACTTTGCTCGTTGATCTAAGTATTTCAGACCACCGGAACCTCCCGGCAGCTTGATGTATCGCGATTGACACAATTTGAATCTGGCCGATAGCATCGGTAACGGCCGACACTGTTGTACTGGATCGCGATACGGGGAGTTTGATGTCAGTCAATGTCGAAAGGGCGACCTTGGCTCGGCATGCGTCGCAGAACGTGCGCATTCGTGAACACCAAATTCCGAGCGTCAACAGCGCGCCCTACATCTGCGTTGAAGGACCGGATCGCAACCTATGGTTCTGCGAAAGCGGCACAGCGAAAATCGGGCGTTTCGATCCCGGCAGCGCGGCGTTTGCTGAGTTTTCCCTCCCAACCGCGGGCGCCACGCCGATTGGTATTACGCTCGGCGCCGACGGCAATCTTTGGTTTGCACAGAAACGCGCCAACAAGATCGGGCGCATGAGTCCAGGCGGGGCTTTGACGGAGTTTACGGTACCCACAGAGAACGCTGGGCCAGACGGGATCGCGCTCGGGCCGGATGGCAATGTCTGGTTCTCGGAAACCGACGTGAGCCAGATCGGCCGTATCACCCCGGATGGGGAAATCACCGAATTCAAGAGCGGCATCACCCCCGGCAGCAAGCCGTTATCGATCGTTGTGCGCGACGGTGCCCTCTGGTTCAGCGAGGCAGCCGGCAACCGCGTTGGCCGCATCAGCGTAGACGGTACCGTGAGTGAATTTGAAATCCCGAGCCACGACAGCCAGCCGCGAGCTATGGTCACCCATCCTGATGGCAACATTTGGTTCGTCGAAACCGGCGCCAATGCTCTCGGGCGCCTCGCTCGCGACGGCACGTTTGCGGATTTCGTATTTCCAACACCGAACGCGTCCTTACGCGGTGTAACGGTAGGCGCCGATGGCAACCTGTGGTGTACCGAAAACTTCGCCAACAAAATCGGCCGCATGGCACCCGATGGAACGCTGATCGGCGAATACGACATCCCGACGCCGGCGAGTGGTGCCCGCTGTATTACTTCCATGTCGAACGGACGGCTCTATTTCCCGCAATATGACGCGGGGCTGATCGGGGAAATCATTCTCGAACCGTAAAAATGGCGGGAGACGCGGGTGGCTGTCGAGCGGATCAATTATCGAGCGGGCAAGACCGCCTGCACTGGCGCGCTCGTTTATGATGATCGTGTCAGCGGGCCACGGCCGTTGCTGCTGATGGCGCCGAACTGGCTGGGCGTGAGTGACGATTCCGTCAAACGCGCCGCAACGATCGCCGGCAGCAAATATGTGGTCTTCGTCGCCGACATGTATGGCGGTGGCAATATCCCCGCCGGTCCGCCCGAAGCAGGCCCCCTTGCCAATGCATTACGTGCCGATGCGCTCGAACGGCGTCGACGCATCGCCGCTGCGCTCGACGCCCTGCGCAGCGAAAGCGCCAAACGCAAGATTGGCGACCTTAAACGCCAAGCCGCGGTCGGATTCTGTTTCGGCGGCGGCAATGTTCTTGAACTTGCGCGCGCGGGCGCTGACCTGCAAGCGGTCATCTGCCTGCACGGCGACCTGTTGACATCCCTTCCCGCCAAGCCCGGTGACATCAAAGCCGCTATCTGCGTGATGCACGGCGCAAAGGATCCGGTCGTTCCAAAGCCCGACCGCGATGTTTTCGAAGCCGAAATGGAAGCCGCCGGCGCGAAGTGGCAGATGTCGGTCTTCGGCGGCCTGCTGCATTCGTTTTGCGAAGCTGAATCCGACGTGCCCGGAATCGCCTGCTTCGACCCGGGCGCTGCGAGGCAGTGTTACCGCATGATCGATGACTTCGCGACCGCCGCATTCGACGGAAAATTATAACCGCCCCGGGGAAGGAAGCCGCCATGAAAAAAATCTGCCGCATCGTTTTCGGCTTTGCCGTCGCGTGTTGCGCTGTGTCGGCGCAAGCGCAAACCTATCCCGACCGGCCGATCCGGTTGATCGTCTCGATCGCCGCCGGCAGCGTAACCGACGTCATCATGCGCAAGGCCGCTGCCGAATTGCAGCCGCATCTAGGCCAGCCATTGATTATCGAAAACCGCGGCGGCGCCAGCGGTATCGTCGCAGCCCAAGCTTGCGCGCAGGCCAAGCCGGACGGCTATACCCTGTGTGTGATCTATCACAGCACCATGTCCTACAATCCGCTGCTGTTTGACAACCTGCCCTATGATCCGGACCGCGATTTGGTGCCGGTCACGCGGCTGTTCTTTCTGAATGAAGGTCTCTTCGTGTCAACCGCGCTCGGCGTAAATTCTGTCGCCGAACTCAAAGCGTTCGCGCAGGCCAAACCCGATAAACTTAATTACGCCACGCTCGGCGACGGTTCATTTCCTGACCTGTTTCTGAAATGGCTCAACAATCAGTGGGGCACAAAAATTGTCGGCGTGCCGTATAAGGGCGGCGGGCCAGCAGCGCAAGCGCTTGCAGCTGATCAAGTTCAAATGACGCGCTTTGGCATTGGAAATTTCCTCGGACTTATCCAAGCCGGTACTGTGAAAGCGCTTGCGGTATCGTCCGAAAAGCGCTCGCCGCTGTTGCCTGATGTCCCAACTTTGGCAGAAGCCGGTCTTGATGGGTACCCGGGCCAAGGTTGGTGGGGTCTTGCTGCGCCAAAAGACACACCGTCTGCGCTCGTCAACAAGATCAACGGCGAATTCGTCAAATTGTTCAGCGACGCGAGTTTTATCGACTACCTAAACCACCAGGCCGTTATTTCGGCACCGACAACGCCGGCCGGCTTTGCTGCATTCCTTAAGGAGGATCGCAAAGCGGCGGAATCGCTGATCAAGATCGCGAACAGCAAACGCGAGGAATACAAGCCGCAATAATCGCCATGGTCCATTGATTACCGAGCGAAATTGAACAAGCGATTGGGGGTCTCCCAGAAAAGCTTGCGCCGGTCGTTCGCGTTTGGAAACAACCGACCGGCCAACTGCACCAGCGGCCCATAATCCTGCCGTTCCAGCGCGCGGAGGTAAGGCCAGTCCGACGCCCACATGCAATGATCGAGCGTAAACGCATCAACGATCGCCCGGACAAAGGGCCGGCAATCCTCAAACGGATAAGGCATTTTGGCAAATTTTGCATAGCCGGAAACCTTAATGCTCACTCGTCGCGTCTTCGCCAACCGCAACATGGCCGCAAAAGCCGGCTGGCTAAGGCCCGCCGCCGGCGTCGGCCGCCCGGTATGATCGATCAACACCTTGACCGGAATCCTTTCGATCCACGGCTCGTACATCAGGAACTGATCATTTTCGACCTGGAGGTCTAAAAACATATCGAGATCGGCGAGCGTCTTCATCAAGCCGTCGGCGTTCTTGTAGTAGTCGTTGCCGTGAAATGTCGGATTGATCGCCGCGCCGACGATGCCTTGCGCCTTGAATTCCTTCAGCGTTGCGACGTCAGCTTCCAGATCGACGATTGCAATACCTTTGAAGCGGCCATCGCTTTTCGCGATCGCATCGAGCATGCAAGAATTATCGCTTCCGTATCCGGAGTTTGGCTGCACCAGGAGTGCATGCTTCACACCGTAGCACTCCATAACCTGAAGCAATTGCGCCGTTGTGCCAATTTCCTGTCCGGCAGGCTTATAGGCGACGCGTGGACTATACGGAAAATTCGCCGGATCAATCACATGTGCATGGCAGTCGATTTTCGGTTCGTCGAGGATTGTCATCGGGCCTAAACCAGTGCCCGTGTGCGGTCATCGAATAGTTCATCGACCGAAAATATTCGTGGGATCAGTTTCTGGCGAAAGCTGTAGTCGATAATGATCTCGAGGGAACGGCGGTTGGCCTCAACTCCGAAACGCCACGGATCAAGCACGCTGTTGTCCGGCGGCGGACCAACCGCGCGCCGGCTGTCGCGCAACATGCGGTAAATCTCGTTCACCACGTCGGGACGGGATTTTGAGATCGTATCTCGGACCACCATCATGTGGTTGACCGGCACGCCGCCATGCGTCTGCGCCCACTTGCGTGCTGCCGCATCGGCATCAGGAATAAGCGGTGCCAGCCGGGGATCGGGCAATTTATCACCAACAATCGCAGCATCGAGTTCTCCGTCCAGAAGCATCTGTGTCAACGCTTTACCCTCGGACGCCCGTGACACAAATGCCGGATCTTTGTATTCTGCGAGATGCGGATCCTCAACCGTCACCCAGTTGATTTTCGCAGGATCGACGCCGTAATCGTCCGCAAGAAAGCCACGCACCCAAGCGCCGGTCGTTTGCGTATAGGCGCGGACGCCAACGCGTTTACCCGCGAGCGCGGAGGCATTCAAAGGCCCATTTTGTGGATTGTAGGCGATGGTGTGGTGCTGGCCGCGCCCGAGCACCGTGGCCGGGATGAGCGTATAGGGCTTGCCGTACGCCTTTGCCTGCAAAAAAGTCACGATCGCCAATTCACCGACATCAAACTTCGCTTCGCGTACCAATGGCTTGAACGCCGTGTTCGACACTTTCACGTCGGCGAATTCAAGGTCGATAACGTTGGACGTCACCTCCCCGTTCCTGAGCGCCATCGTGTTCGGATAGCTTCCGAGGAGGGTGTATATTTTGGTTTTTTCGACGGTCGTCGACATCACTGACTGCCTCCTCAATCCGCAAGTGCCGGATAAAGCGCCTGCGCTGTCCTCGCAAAGATCCATTCCCGAGCGGCGCTCGGCAAGCTGGCAAGAGACTCGCGCGCCACGGTCAAGAGTTCCGGCAGGCTGCCCTCACTGGACGGATAGTTCGACCCCCAGGCTAGCCGCGATGCGCCGAACTCCGAAACGAGGCGCGGAAAAAACGTTTCGGGCGTCGCTTTGCCATGACGGGATTCGGCGAAAATGCGCGGCGTGAGCTTGAGGTACACATTGGGATAGCGCGCGAGACCGAACAGGCTGGCGGCGGCGGCGTACGGCGGCCCATCCTCCAGCACCGGCCGCGCGGCATGATCAAGAATTATCCGTACGCTCGGGAAACGCTCGGCCATGCTGGCCGCTTGCGGTATCGCCTTTGCCGACATCTGCAGGCAGATCGAAAGGCCAAGTTCGCCCGCGCAAGCCCAGGCGGGATATGATTTCGGATCGTCGAGCCAATTGGCTTGCTCGGACATAGTGCTGCCGAATGTGAATAGCCGCATGCCCGTTAGGTCCTTGCCGCGCCAGTGGCGCATGCGCTCAGGGGCATCGGGTGCCAAAACATCAACAGAGAACACGCCGGTGAAACGCGTCGGATAGGCAGCCACAGCGTCAGCAACATAAGAGTTGTCGTGCCCGTAGCAAGTCGAGGCCTGCACGATCGCCGCCTTCTGCACGCTGGCCGCATCCATTGCGGCAACCAACTTCTCAAGCGTCACGGGCCGCGTGCGCGACCAGTCGGATTGATGACCACCCAGCGGCGCTAAAGGATAGCGCGTGGCGTCGCCAGCAATGATATGCGGGTGGATGTCGATCGTGGTCATTGCGCGCGGTCGTCCGGCATCGACGGGAGATGGCGCTCCCCGCAACCCAGGAGCGACCGTCTTCCGTAAAGCAACGGGACGCTACCGTAAAGCGGCATCGTCTGGCGCCCCAGGCACGTTGTCAGGTGTGTCACGCCTTTCTATTCTCCGCGTCCGTAGCAATTCGCCAGGAAAAGCATGCCCCCCATTGTCAACCTCGCAGCCAGTCATTTCATGAGATGTGCGATATCGATTGTGTGCGGATTATCGCTCGCGTTAATCGTTGCGATGACTTCCACGCCGGTACGATCCGACACCTACCCGTCGAAGCCTGTCCGCATCATTGTGCCCTACGGCCCTGGTGGCATCGCCGACGTCACCATGCGGCTGGTTGCCCAGAATCTCAGCCAGCATTTCGGCCAGCAGTTCTTTATCGAAAATCGGCCGGGCGCCGGCGGTGTTGTCGGCATGCAAGCGGCTCGCGAAGCGCCCGCCGACGGATATACGCTTGCAATGATCGGCGGCGGCCTCACCATCGCCAAGGCGCTATTCAAGTCCTTGCCCTACAACATCGAGACCGATTTCACGCCGATCTCGGCTACGGCATCCTACGGGCTCGTTATCGCGACCAAAGCCGGCTCACCTTACAAGACGATCACAGACGTGATCACCGCCGCCAAAACCCATCCTGGCACGCTAAACTTCGGCACAATCAATGCCGGCAGCGCGCAGAATCTTTCTGCCGAATTATTTCGAACAATGGCCGGGCTTGACGTGACGATTGTTCCGTACAAAGCGACGCCGGACCTCGCGAACGCCGTTCTGCGCGGCGACGTCGACGTCGCGTTCGAATATTTTGTCGGCTTCCAGTCGCCCATTACCAATGGCCAAGTGACCGTCCTAGCCACCACAGCGCGCGAGCGCGCCAGCAACCTGCCAAACGTTCCGACGGTGATCGAAAGCGGTTTGACCGGATACGACGTGACAAGCTGGAATGGCCTGGCTGTACCCAAAAATACTCCTGCCGAAATTGTCGTGCTGCTCAACCGTGCAGTGGACGACGCGCTCAAGTCGTCCGAGGTACAAAAGTTCTCAAACGAGGCAGGCATGGACGCACGCGGCACGTCATCCGATGATTTGCGCAATCGCATTAAGAGCGACGTCGCTAAATGGGCGCAGGTGATCGAAAAGGCAGGAATCAAGAAACGATAATCGCAACAGAAATCAGATAACAAGGCCACCCCCGTCGAGATACACGATCGATCCCGTAGCGAAGCCAACCGTCATGAAGGTGAGGATTTGTTGCGCGATATCTTCACTCGTACCGACGCGACCGACCGGCAACGCGGCGGCCGCTTTGGCAAGCATGTCGCGACGCGCAGCTTCCGGCATAGCGGCACGGATCGGTGTATCGATGATGCCGGGCGAGACGCAATTCACGCGGACCGGAGCGAGTTCCAGCGCAAGCGACCGCGTCAGCGACTCGAGCGCACCATTGGCTACTCCGACAATCGCAGAATTTGCGCGGGGGCGCACACTGAGGAAGCCAGACACAAAGGTGAGCGAGCCGCCAGCTCGGAACTCAGCCGTGCGCGCGACGCGCCATGCACCCCAGAACTTTCCTTCCATGGTTGCGCGCACATCGTCCATTGGCACAGTCTTGAACGGGCCGGTGCGAAGCTGCGCAGCGGTCACAACGACATGATCCACCGGTCCGCAGATCCGGAACAGATTGGTGACACTATCGTCATTGGTGACGTCGGTCGGGATCGAAGTCGCACCCAGTTTGTCCGCGGCCACCTTCAGCCGCTCTGCCCTGCGGGAAGCAATCACCACATCCGCGCCTTCGCTCTTTGCGAGTTCGGCAGTCGCCAGCCCGATGCCGGACGAGCCTCCGACCACAACGACTTTCTTGCCTCCAAGCTGCATGCTCTTTTCTCCAGTTTTCGGTCGTGAAAAATACGATGGTGGCTGACCACGTCTATCGATTCAAAGGCCGTCGCAAGTATCGGCCCCGTGCAGGTCCGATAACCTCGCCGCCATGATAGACCAAACCGCCGCGAAGGAAGGTGTTCTTCACTCGCCCCCTCAGTTCTTGGCCTTCGAAGGGTGAATATCCTTGCTCTGATTCAGATTCCGCAGCGCGCACGACAAAACTTTCATCCGGATCGACGAGGACGATGTCAGCGTCGAAACCCGGAGCAAGGTCGCCCTTGGTGAGCAACCCAAAACGCTGTGCCGGATTCCAGCTCAACAGCTCGGCCATATGATTGTAGGACATACCGCGTTTGCTGCCTTCGCTCACGACCCCGGAGAGCAAGTACTCGGTGCCGCCGAAACCCGCTTTCGCGAGCCAAATATTGGTCGGATCATCTTTTGACCATTTCTGCTCACTTGAACAGCAGGCATGATCGCTGACAATCCAGTCAATCTTACGGTCAAGGACAGCTTGCCATAAGGCCTCGACGTCCTCTCGCGGACGGATCGGCGGGTTGACCTTGGCGTGGACGGCGCATTCGCAATCGGTGTCCAGGAGGAGATGGCCCACGGTCACCTCGCGGCGAAATGCAATGTGGGGAAAAACCTGTTGCATGGTCCATGCGGCATCCATCGCCTTTCGCGAGCTCAGATGCAGCAGGTTGATATTCAGGCAGTTCGTTTCGTTGGCCAGATATGACGCGATCCAGATTGCCAGTCCCTCAGAGTGTGGAGGACGGGCAGCACTGTAAGCATGCAGACCGGTCAACTTACCCTCGCGTTCAACTATCTTTGTGTATGCATTGAGGATGTCTGCGAGCTCGCAGTGAAGGCTGACACTAATGTATTCAGCAAGCTGCGGGTGTTTTGCCATCAACCGCTGGGCAGACCGCATGATAAATTCGAAATGAGCGATGTCATAACGCTCGTCCGGACCGATCATCAGGAACTCATTCTGTTTATCCGAGCGACCATGCAACCCATATCCCCCATAAAACATGAATATTTTGAACGAAGTGACGCCGTACTCGAG
>JBATYN010000343.1:0-8756 GCA_049674125.1 Pseudolabrys sp.
GTCCTGCAAAGCGCATCGTGGGACGCGACGGACCGATGCCGCTTGCCGACTATGAACGAGTCATTCGCATCAACCTGATTGGTACCTTCAACATGATGCGGCTGGTCGCCAGCGCCATGCAGGCAGCGGAGCCACTCGCAGGTGGCGAGCGCGGCGTGATTGTTTCGACTGCTTCGGTCGCCGCTTTTGAGGGCCAGATTGGACAGGCCGCCTATTCGTCATCGAAAGGCGGTGTCGCTGCGCTCACATTACCTGCAGCACGCGAGTTTGCCAAATTCGGGATTCGTGTGCTCGCAATTGCACCCGGCATTTTCGGCACGCCGATGCTCCGTGCATTGCCCCAGGAAGCACAGGATTCCCTCGGTGCGTCAGTGCCGTTTCCCAAGCGCCTGGGCGAGCCGCGCGAATTCGCCGCACTCGTGCTCCACTGTATCGATAACGGCTACCTCAATGGCGAGGTGATCCGCCTCGACGGCGCGCTACGCATGGCGCCGCGTTGACGTGAGAGCACCGTGACGGCATTCATCAACACACGCAAAGTGCGCATCGAATGGGGCGACTGCGACCCCGCCGGCATCATTTTTTATCCGCGTTACTTCGACATTTTCGACGCCTCGACTGCACTCATTTTCGAACGCGCGCTTGGCGTGACTAAATTCCAGATGTTCAAGACTCTCGAATTCGCGGGTTTCCCGCTTGTGCGTACCCGTGCGCGATTTCTAAAGCCGACACGCTTCGGAGACGACGTAGTGGTGGAAAGTAAAATTTCCTTCGGCCGCTCCAGCTTCGACGTCGAGCACCGTTTAAGCCTCAACGGCGAGATCTGCGCCGAGTGTTCGGAAAAGCGGGTCTGGGTCGTGCGCGACGCCGATGGCCGGCTCAAGTCCCATCCAGTTCCGGACGCCGTGCTCGCGAAGTTTGGCAGCTGACCATTATTCAATTTCGGCTGCGATCTTCTTCAATATCTGGATGAACCGCTTGCGGTCACGCGCACCAATGACATGGTCAAGGTTGCGTTCGTGCCGGCGTGCACAGCGTGTCATCGTGGTCAGAACTTTTTTTCCCGCGGGCGTGACGTTCAGGCGATAAGTGCGTCGGTCGCGGTCCATGCGCTTCCGCTGAACCAGACCGCGCTTCACCAATTCTTCAACGACCGGCGTGAGGCTGGACTTATCGCGGCCGTTGGCGTGCGAAAGCTCCGTTTGGCTAATGCCCGGATTGCGCGCGATCAGCGTGAGAGTGGCAAAGCGGCCGGGGCTTTCGCCGATCTCCAGCGATCGCCGTGAGAATGCTTGAAAAGCCGCCTCCTGAGCCATCCGCAGATTAAACCCGACCCAATAGGCCAGCGGACCGAAATTAATCGACGCGCCAAGGGCTTCGCCGTTCTTGCCGCGCCGACGGTGGCCTATGCCGTTCGTTCCGTGCACCGCAATGTCCCTTGATATCCCTCGCGCGGTCGATGGTCGCTCGGGATAGTTTGATCCCAAACTATAAGCTTTACAACGTAGCTGACATCCGGCTGAATATTGCAAAAAGTTGGTGATCGAACCAGCGCCCCAACCCCCAAGGGAGAAACCTATGAAACTCCGTTTCGCCGGATGTGTCTATGCTGCCGCTTTGCTGATTGGCGGAGTAACCGGCGCGCTCGCTCAGGAAAAGACATTCGAACTCAAATTGTCGCATTGGGTGCCGGCGTCGCATCCCCTGCAGAAGGCGCTGGAAGATTGGGGCGCCGCAGTCGAGAAAGCCTCCGGTGGCACGCTGCACTACAAGGTCTTTCCGTCGCAGCAACTCGGCAAAGCTTTCGATCACTACGATATGGCGCGCGACGGCATCGCCGACCTCACTTACATCAATCCAGGCTATCAACCCGGCCGCTTTCCGATCATTGGCGCGGGTGAATTGCCATTCCTGATGTCGGATTCGAAAGGCGGCTCGATGGCGCTCGATGCCTGGTATCGCAAATATGCCGAAAAGGAGATGAAGGACGTCAAGTTCTGCCTCGCTTTCATTCACGCACCGTCGTCGTTCCACTCGAGCAAAAAGAAAATCGTCGTCCCGGACGACATTAAGGGCATGAAGATCCGTCCGGCGCACGCGACCATGGCGAATTTGGTCACGCTGCTCGGCGGCACGAACGTTCAGTCCTCGGCTCCTGAAGTGCGCGACATCATAGAACGCGGCGTCGCTGACGCCGTGACTTTTCCATGGGGATCACTGGTGCTGTTCGGCATCGATAAAGTGACCAAGTACCACATGGATGCGCCGCTTTATGTGACGACTTTCGCCTTCGTATTTAACAAGGCCAAATATGACGAGATGTCGCCGCGCCAGAAAAAGGCGATTGACGATAACTGCAACACCGAAGCAGCTGGCCGCGTGGGCGAGCCGTGGGGCAAGTTCGAAGACGCCGGCCTCGACAAGGTAAAGGCGGAACCGGGCCAGGAAGTTTATCAGCTCACCGGCGATCAGCTCGCGCAGTGGCGCAAGGCCGCCGAGCCGCTGGAAAAAACCTGGGCGGATAACGTCAGGAAAACAGGCGTCGACCCCGACGCGGCGATGAAAGAACTGAAGGCCGCGCTCGCAAATAACAAAGCTCTTGCGATGTGACTGTCGGCGACGACAGTCTGAATGACCATAAAGGCGGCGGGGTATTCCCGCCGCCGAAGTTTCGACAAGCGTCAACCGTCTGGGGGTGGAATTGAAACGCATCTATATGGATCGTTTCATCGATACGATCGAATGGATCGCGGCAGGCTTTGTCGGAATCGTCGCAGCCAACATCTTCATCGCGGTCTTGCTACGCAACGTTTTCAACTATGCAATCCCTGATGCCTTCGACTTAGGACGATTGCTGCTCGGCATTCTGATTTTCTGGGGAATCGCAGCAACGTCCTATCGCGGCACGCACATCACCGTCGATCTGATCTGGGCCAATGTCGGCCCGAAATATCAACGCATGATCGACGTGTTTGCCACGCTGGTGCTGCTGTTTGTCGTCACCGTGCAGACCTACACGTTATTCGACAAGGTGCGGGGCACTTATTACGACAACGTGCTCACTTTTGACCTGCGGCTGCCGACCTGGCCATTCTTTGCGGTCGCCTGGGCCGGTGACGTCTCTGCCGTATTGCTGATCGCCGTTCGCACCTACCGGCTGATCTTCCAGCCGGAGTTGATGCAAGAAACCAAGATCAAACCAGTGGAATGAAGGACACGTGATGAGCACCAATGCCGTCGCGATCCTCGGTTTCGTTTCACTGTTCGCGTTGATGCTGCTGCGCGTGCCGGTCGGCATGGCGATGGGCCTCGTCGGCGTCAGCGGATTTTCCTACCTCGTCGGTGGCAACGCCGCGCTCAAGCTGGTCGGCCAGACTTCGATGCGCACGGTCACCGACTACACCTTCGGCGTTATTCCGATGTTCCTGTTGATGGGAACGTTTGTGTCAAACTCCGGCATGAGCCGGGACCTGTTTCGCGCCGCAAACAGCTTCGTCGGCCATCTGCGTGGCGGGTTGGGCTTTGCCACCGTCGCCGCCTGCGGCGGCTTTGCCGCAATCTGCGGTTCGTCGGTTGCGACCGCCGCAACGTTTTCCGCGGTCGCGTATCCGGAGATGCGTCGCTTCGGCTATCCGCAGAGCTTCGCCACCGGCGTGATCGCCGCCGGCGGCACACTCGGCGCCATGCTGCCACCGTCAACTGTGCTGGCCGTCTACGGGATCATCACCGAACAAGACATCGGCAAGTTGTTCATCGCCGGAATCATTCCGGGCCTGCTGGCGATGGGCATGTACATAGCGACGATCAAGATCATCGGTTCTGTCCGGCCGGGGTTCCTGCCAACCGGGCCGCGCAGCCCGCGCCACGACCGGCTCGATGCGCTGAAAAACGTCTGGGCGCCCCTCCTGCTGTTTACGTTCGTGATCGGCGGGCTTTATGGGCTGCCGTTTCTGCCGCGCTTCACGCCGACCGAGGCCGGCGGCGTTGGCGCGAGCGGCGCGTTCCTGATCGGCGTTTTCACGGGAAGACTCAACAAGGACAAAATCCTGACCGCACTGCTGCAAGCCACCCGCACCGCGGCGGCTGTATTCACCGTACTGATCGGCGCACTGATTTTCGGCTATTTCCTCACGGTCACGCAGGTGCCGCAGAAGCTGACCGAATTTCTCACCGGCCTCGGCCTCGGCAGCTACGGTGTGCTGGCGCTTATCATGCTGATGTACCTGGTGCTCGGCTGCCTGATGGACGCGATGGCGATGATTATCCTGACGGTGCCGATCATATTCCCGGTGGTCATCCACCTTGGCTTCGACCCCATCTGGTTCGGCGTTATTATCGTGATGACGGTGGAACTCGGGCTGATTCACCCGCCGGTTGGCATGAACGTGTTTGTCATCAAAAGCGTGGTGAAGGACGTCAGTTTTGCCACGATTTTCAAGGGGGTTATCCCCTTCATCCTGACCGACCTGGTGCGGCTAGTTATCCTGATCGCCTTCCCGATCCTCGCGCTCTGGCTGCCCTCGCGCATGTAGTTCTAAAATGCTAAATAGTTGGGGCCCAAACTATCTGCCGAAGGCTCAATAATGGAACGATCGTTCAAGAAAGAAGTCGAATCGCTCAAGCTTGGCGACGGCGAGACCTTCCACGGCGAAGGCATTCTTGCCGTTACCAAGGCGCTGCTGCAATCGGGCGTGAGTTATGTCGGCGGCTATCAGGGCGCACCCGTCTCGCATCTTCTCGATGTGCTCGTTGATGCGGAAGACATTATGTCCGACCTCGGCGTGCATCTGGAGACTTGCTCCAACGAAGCGTCCGCCGCCGCCATGCTTGGCGCATCCATCAACTATCCGCTGCGTGGCGCGGTGACGTGGAAATCAATTGTTGGCACCAATGTGGCCGCCGACGCACTGTCCAATCTTGCCTCACCCGGCGTTGTTGGCGGCGCCATGATTATTCTCGGTGAGGACTATGGCGAAGGCGCGAGCGTCATTCAGGAACGCTCGTACGCTTATGCGTTGAAATCATCGATATGGCTTCTGGATCCGCGCCCCGATCTGCCGTCGATCGTGCGCACAGTGGAAAAGGGATTCGAACTGTCGGAGGCGAGTCACGCGCCGGTTATGCTGGAATTGCGTATACGTGCCTGCCATGCCACCGGCGAATTCGCCGCCAAGAACAATCGCAAGGGAATCGTATCCGGCCTCGACAAACTCGCCGGACCGCCGCGCTTCGAATACGGGCGGCTGGCGCATCCGCCTGTGATCTTTACGCAGGAGCGGCTGAAGGTTGAAGAGCGCTTGCCCGCCGCGCGTGCCTTCATTCGCGAGCACAAACTCAACGAGACAATCGACGGCGACCTGAACGATGTCGGCATCATCGTAATGGGTGGGCTTACCAATAGCGTGCTGCGCGCGCTCGAACGAATGGGATTGGCCGATGTATTCGGCGTCTCCCGAGTTCCGCTTCTGGTTCTCAATGTTGTCTATCCGTTGGTGCCGGAGGAATTCCGCGAATTCTGCGCTAGCAAGCGTGCGGTTCTCGTCGTCGAAGAAGGCTATCCCGACTACATCGAGCAGGCGGTCAACGTCGAATTGCGCCGCGCCGATATCAACACGCGTGTGCTCGGCAAGGGTCCGTTACCGAAGGCCGGCGAATACGCTTCCGATGTGCTGCTCGAGGGAATCGCGGCTTTCCTGCAGGGCGCCAAGCCCAGGGGCGTCGACGCCGACACCATTGCGGAAAAGGCTCGTGGCCTGGTCGCACACAAGGCAAAAGCTGCAGCGGCGCTCGGTCCCCTGCCCCCGCGTCCACCGGCATTCTGCACAGGCTGTCCGGAACGTCCCGTCTTTTCGGCAATCAAGCTGATGCAGCGCGAACTGGGCCCGACGCACATCAGCGCCGACATCGGTTGCCACTCGTTTGCGACCTTCGCGCCCTTTTCGCTCGGCAATTCGATCCTCGGCTATGGCATGTCGCTTGCGAGCGCGGCGGCGGTGACGCCAAACATGGAACGGCGTCCGATCGCGATCATGGGCGACGGCGGCTTTTGGCATAATGGTCTGATTACCGGTGTCGCATCCAATCTATTCAACAAAGGCGATGGCGTGCTGATCGTGATGCAGAACGGCTATGCCTCTGCCACAGGCCAGCAATATATCCCGTCGAGCACCATGAGCCGCACCGGCCCGACACCCGGTGTAGGCATCGAACAGACCCTGCGTTCGATGGGCGTCAAATGGCTGCGCACGGTGCGCACATATTCCGTCGCAGTAATGGTGAAGACGCTGAAGGAAGCCATGCGCACCGCCGAGCATGGGCTAAAGGTGATCATTGCCGATGGCGAGTGCCAGTTGGCACGGCAACGCCGGGTTCGCGCCGAGGATGCTGTGAAGCTCCAGCGCGGTGAACGCGTCACACGCACACGCTACGGCGTCGACGATGAAATCTGCACGGGCGACCACTCCTGTATCCGGCTGTCCGGCTGTCCGTCACTGACCGTAAAGCCTTCACCCGATCCATTGCGGACCGACCCCGTCGCGACTGTCGTGGAAAGTTGCGTCGGCTGCGGCCTGTGCGGCGAAGTCGCACACGCGGCGGTGCTGTGTCCGTCATTCTACCGCGCCGAGATTGTACGTAACGCCACGTCGCGGGATCGCACCATATTTCGTCTGCGGCAGAAGGTCATCGGATGGCTCGGCGGCTACGCGGGCGAGGCCGCAGCATGAATACTTCGCGTCCTATCACGATCCTGATTGCAGCCCTCGGTGGCGAAGGCGGCGGCGTGCTCACGCAGTGGATCGTTTCAGCGGCGGCAAAAGCCGGTTTTCCGGTTCAGAGCACATCGATCCCGGGCGTCGCGCAACGCACTGGCGCCACAACATATTACATCGAAATTCTGCCGGTGCCGGCGCACGATCTCGCCGGCAAGCGTCCGGTGCTGGCGCTGACGCCCGGCGTCGGCGATATCGACATCGCAGTGGCGAGCGAATTGTTGGAAGCCGGCCGTACAGTGGCGAACGGTTTCGTGACGCCAGAGCGCACGCATGTCATCGGTTCGGTCAGCCGCTTCTATGCGATGGACGAGAAGATCGCGATGGGCGACGGCCGTTTCGACCAGGAAAAACTGGTGGATATCATCAAAGGAAATGCGAAGGACGTTTTGCTCATCGATATGGATTCGCTTGCCAGGCAAAGCGGCTCGATCATCAACGCCGTCATGCTCGGCGCTATTGCCGGCTGCGGACGCCTGCCGCTGACGCAGGACCAATTTGAGGCGGCGATCCGCGAGGACGGCAAATCGGTCGACAGCAATTTGCGCGGCTTCCGCGCCGGCTTCCAAGCCGCGCGCGCGAATGTCCAGGCTACGAAACTTCCAGAGAAGAAACGGAACATCGCTGCAACGCCGGCATTGATCGAACACGAAGTGACCCGCACATTTCCAGTGGTGGCACAGGCGACCGGTCTTGAAGGTGTACGACGCCTGATCCGCTATCAGAGCGTTGCCTACGGCCGGCTTTACCTTGACCGCCTCCGGCCTATCGTCGAGATCGATCACGTCGTCGGCGCGAAGGGAAAATTCCTCAAGGAGGTCGCGCGCCATCTTGCGGTGCGCATGTCTTACGAAGATGTCGTGCGGGTCGCGCAGGCAAAGATTTCACCCGACCGCATGCGCCGCATTGCTCGCGAAGAGCTCCACGTCAAAGACGAGCCCTATTCGGTGCATGATTTTCTCAAGCCCGGCATTGAGGAATTGTGCCAGCTGCTGCCGCCGTTCCTCGCGCGCCCAATTTTCCGCGTGGCCGAACGCAAAGGCTGGCTTGGCCGCGTTTATTTCGGCATGGAAATCAATTCAACATCGATCAGCGGTTATCTGCGTTTTCTGATGCTTGCGAAGATGCGGCCGCTGCGCCCTTACGGCTATCGCTACAAACAGGAGCAGCAGCAGCTCGACTCATGGCTTGGGCTGATCCGCGAAGCGGCGAAACATTCGCCCGAGTTCGCGCTCGAAATCGCGGAATGCGCACGGCTGATCAAAGGCTATGGCGATACTCATGCGCGCGGCCTTGCAAATTACAGCGCTATCGAAATGCGGGTCATTCGGCCGGCTCTGGCGGGCCATATCCCATTGGCGCAGGCCGCCGATGCGGTCGCCAGCGCGCGGACTGCGGCCTTGGTCGATCCGGAAGGCGAGAGCCTGGCCAAGTGCCTCGCCGACATTGACGGCCGGCAAGCCATGCGAGTCGCGGCCGAATAACGCCTTGTGCGCACGCCAATTAAGGCATTCCCCGAGCGCGTAACGCGCCCGCGCCCGGCTCCGTTGTCAGCTTTTGCCTCGTCGAGTAAAACACCACACATAACGGAGAAAGCGTCCCGGGCCTGAAGTTCAGCGCTGCGCGAACGCCACAAGGGACGAAACGAAATGGCCGCCACACCGACCGGACAACGGCCGACGATTGCTGCGGAAGCCTTCCTGCGCGCGCTTGCCGATCACGGTATCGACTACTTTTTCGCCAATCCCGGCACTGATTTTCCGCCAATTGTGGAAGCGTTCAGCCGCGCCAAAAAGACCAATGCGAAGGTGCCAAAACCGATCCTGATTCCGCATGAGAATCTTGCGGTCGCCATGGCGCACGGCGCGTATCTTATGACCGGTCGCCCGCAAGCCGTGATGGTCCACGTCAATGTCGGCACCGCGAATACGATCACCAACCTCACCAATCTTACGCGCGACCGCATTCCGCTCATTCTCGCTGCCG
>JBATYN010000344.1:0-4189 GCA_049674125.1 Pseudolabrys sp.
GTTCTCCGGGATCGCACCGCAATTCTGGTACTTCTGGATCGGCGTGCTGCTGGTCACGGTGGTGATGGTGCTGCCCAACGGCATTCTCGGCGGCTTGTCGCACCTTTATGCGCGCTGGAGAGCGAAATGAGCACGATCGCACTCCCAGCAAAAGACGCGAGCGCTAGTCGCGCGATCGCTTTGGCCACACGCGGCCTCTCAAAGGCTTTCGGTTCGCTGCCGGTCGCGCGCGACATCGCGATCGACCTGCCGGTCGGCGCGCGATACGCGCTGATCGGGCCGAATGGTGCCGGCAAGACCACGCTCATCAACCTGATGACCGGGATGCTGGCGCCCAATGCCGGGCAGATTCTGCTCGCGGGCGATGACATCACCTCGCTCGGGCCGCAAGAGCGGGTGCGGCGCGGGCTCGCACGCACCTTTCAGATCAACACGCTGTTCGCCGGCCTCAATGCGCTCGAAGCGGTGACATTGGCGGTGGCCGAACGGCGCGGGCTTGCCGGCCAGTTCTGGCGCAGCGTCGGTTCATACGGCGAAGCGATCGACGAGGCCTACGAGATCCTGCGCAGGCTCAAGCTCGGCGACTCCTGTTATCAGGTCACGCGCGAATTGCCTTACGGCCGACAGCGGCTGTTGGAAATTGCACTCGCGCTGGCGACGAGGCCTAAGGTTCTCTTGCTCGATGAACCGGCCGCCGGCGTGCCGCAGGAAGAAAGCGGCGAAGTCTTCGAAGCGGTCGCTGGCTTGTCCGACGATCTGACACTGCTCTTCATCGAACACGACATGCACGTGGTGTTCCGTTTCGCCACGCACATCTTTGTCTTGGTGGGCGGCGCGATTTTCACTGAGGGCTCGCCAGCCGAAATCGCGGCCGATCCCGGCGTGCGCGAAGTCTATCTGGGCAAGCGCAAACATGGATGATGATTGTGACTGATCCGCTGCTCATGCTCGAGAACGTCACCGCCGGCTATGGCGACGCCGTGGTGCTGCACGGCATTTCACTGGAATTGCCCCCGCACGGCAGCCTTGCGCTGCTCGGACGAAATGGCGTCGGCAAATCGACGCTGCTGCTCACGATCATGGGCTACACACAATTGCGCTCCGGCCGCGTGAAGTGGCGCGCGCAGGATATATCGCGGCTCACGCCGCACCGGCGTGCGGTGAATGGCATCGGCTGGGTGGCGCAGGAGCGCGAGATATTTCCCTCGCTGACGGTTGAGGAAAATCTCAATGTCGCAGCGAGGCCTGGCGCATGGGATCTCGATGCCGTGTTCAAGCTTTTCCCGCGCCTGTCCGAGCGTCGGCCCAATATGGGCAACCAGCTCTCCGGCGGCGAACAGCAGATGCTGGCGGTCGCGCGCGCGCTGATGACCAACCCCGCGCTGATGCTGCTGGATGAGCCCTTCGAAGGGCTGGCGCCGGTGATCGTCGACGAGCTTGTCGCCGCGATCAAGACAATGCTCGCCGACCGGAGCATGGCCATCATTTTAGTGGAGCAGCATACTGAGATCGCGCTGGAATTGACCGCCGAGGCCGTCGTGCTGGAGCGAGGAGCCGTAGCCCATCGCGCACCTTCGCCGCAGTTGCAAAAGGACAGCACGACCCTCGAACGGCTGGTCGGGTTGCGCGTGGCAGCGACGGCTTAGCTTCTGTTTCTGCCCAGGTCTCTCACCGCTCGTCCCCGCGAAAGCGGGGACCCAGGGCAACATCGTTAGCGTTTACAACCCTGGATTCCCGCTTGCGCGGGAATGAGCGGTTGAGAGTTCGTGCTCCACATTCCATTGCATGGCTTGCCCGGTTGCGCGTGGCCGCGACGGCGTGACATTCTACTCGCCTGCGAAAACCAAGTAGGAACAAGGCATGTCCGACCCGATGATCCCGCGCGAACGTTCCGATTATTCGGCAATTGTGGATCGCCCGCCGCTCAAGTTGCCGGGCAATGCCCGCATCGTGTTCTGGACCATCGTCAACTACGAGGTCTGGGACATCGGCAAGCCGATGGCGCGGCAATTGCTCCCGGCGCCGACCGGCGTTCCGCTGATGCCCGACGTCGTGCACTGGGCCTTCCACGAATACGGCATGCGGGTCGGCTGCTGGCGTTTCTTCGAATTGTTCAAGCGCCTCGGCATCAAGCCGACGGTCGCCGCCAATGCGCGCATCTGCGAGGACTACCCGCGCGTCGCCGAACAGGCGCGTGACGACGGCTGGGAGTTCATGGGCCACGCCTATGAACAGGGCCCGATCCACAAAGAAGCCGACCAGGCCGGCATGATCAAGCGGACCATGGATGTCATGACCAAGTTCACCGGCAAGAAGCCGGTGGGCTGGCTTGGACCAGGCCTCACGCAAACGCTCGACACACCGGAATTGCTCGCCGCCGCCGGCGTAAAATATATCGGCGACTGGGTCTATGACGACGAGCCGACGGTGATCCGCACGGCCAAGGGGCCGCTCGTCACTCTGCCCTACACCATCGAGTGCAACGACATTCCGATGATGCTGGTCCAGCACCACGAGAGCGACTACCTGCTCAAGCGCACCATCGACCAGTTCGACAGGCTTTACGCCGAGAGCGCCAAGCGCGCAAAATTCTGCGCGCTGGCGATCCACCCTTACATCAGCGGGCAACCGCACCGGATCAAATATCTCGAGCAGATCTACGACTACGTGAACAAGCACGAAGGCGTGCTGCACTGGAACGGCGAGCAGATGCTCGACTGGTACCGCAGCATTGCCAAGATCGGCGCTGCCGCTTAGCGAGCATAGCCGTACAACCGCTCCACTCGTCCCCGCGAAAGCGGGGACCCAGGGCGACAACGCACCGATTCAGTCATTGCGCGTCTGGATTCCCGTTTGCGCGGGAATGAGCGGCTGAAATTTTTGCCTACCCCCCTGGGCACGCGAACGGCTTCTAGTGCCGCAGCATTGCCAAGATCGGGGCGGCCGCTTAGCGTCAAGCTGCCGCCCAAAAACAAAAGAGATTAGCGGCGGCAGGGAGGAATCACATGCGTATCAAGGCCATCGTGTGCCTCGTGCTCGCATGCGCGCTGCAAAGCGCGCCGACGACGGCCGCGGAAATCCGGCTCGCTCGCCAGTTTTCCATGGGCTATCTCCAGCTCAATGTGATGGAGCATCAGCAGCTCATCGAGAAGCACGCCAGGGCGCTCGGCCTCAACGATGTGAAGGTGTCGTGGTTCACCTTCAACGGGCCTACCGCGGTCAACGAGGCACTGATCTCCGGCAATATCGACGTCGCTTCGGGCGGCATGCCCGGCCTGCTCGTCTTGTGGGCGCGCACCAAAGGCACGCCGCAGGAAGTGCGTGGCATTTCCGCGCTGAGCTCGCAGCCGTTTTTGCTTAACAGCCGCGATCCCACCATCAAGACGATCAGAGATTTCAAGGACACCGACCGCATCGCGCTGCCGGCTGTGCGCTCCTCGGTGCAGGCAATCACGCTGCAAATGGCGGCGGCCAAGGAATACGGTGTCAAAGGCTTCGACACGATCGACCCGCTCACGGTGTCGATGACGCCGCCGGATGCCACCGTCGCGCTGCTCAAGGGCGGCGCGCAGATTTCCGCCGCGTTCAGCGTGCCGCCGTTCCAGAATCAGCAGCTCGAAGACCCCGCGGTCCACACCGTGCTCAATTCCTTCGACGTGATGGGCGGCTCGCACACCTTCACCGCTGTGTGGGCGCCGGCGAAATTCCGCGATGGCAACCCCGTGCTCTATAAGGCGCTGCTTGCCGCACTCAAGGAAGCAACCGATATCGTCAACAAGGACAAGAAGGCCGCCGCGGCTTTGTGGATTGAGGACGCAAAATCGAAATTGCCGCTCGACATGGTGAGCAAGCTCGTCGCCGGCCCGCAAGTGCGGTGGACGATGACGCCGGAAAACACCATGAAATATGCGGACTTCATGGCCGAGGTCGGCACGCTCAAGGCGAAGGCGTCATCGTGGAAGGATTATTTCTTCCCGGAAATTTACGACGAAAAAGGAAGCTGATTTTTTCGCCATAGCTGGTGGGGCATGACGAATGAGATGCAGAGTTCGCCACACATTCCGCTCATCCCCGCGCAAGCGGCGATCCAGAGCTAAAATCGTGCGCGTTTCGTTGTGCCCCTGGATTCCCGCTTGCACGGGAATGAGCGGGTCTTCTCTCTGCCTCATCCTGCGGAGCGGCCGAAGGC